>JAULUX010000121.1:0-9546 GCA_032111385.1 Bacteroidia bacterium | reverse complement strand
AAGTTCCGTCATCAAGGAAGGAGAGACGTTTTACGTTTGCCAGAACGCCGTGTGGTTCACCGGCACAACACCGGGTGGTCCATGGGCTGTGGCTACCTCCGTACCTGCAGAGGTTCAGAAGATCCCATCTTCATCGCCCGTATATAACGTGAAGTACGTGTATGTGTATCAATCCACACCCGAGGTGGTCTACGTAGGTTATACTCCCGGATACACCGGTTGCTACATCATGGGTCCCACCGTGGTGTATGGAACGGGTTATTACTATCCGGGTTGGTACGGCACTTATTATTACCCTCGGCCGGTCACCTACGGTTTCAGTGTGCATTACAATCCCTGGACGGGCTGGAGCTGCGGATACTCCGTTGGTTATGGCCGACCCAATTCCTGGATCAGTGTAAGTGTGTACGGTGGACACGGCGGCTGGTGGGGACCTGCTTACAGGCCTCCTTACTATTACCGTCCTCCGTATGGCGGTTATTACGGCCCTCGTGGCGGGCCCGGTTACGGACGATATCCGGCTGGATACCGTACTGCTCCACCAAGGTCGAATAACATCTACAACAACCACCAGCGCGGAGTGTATACTCCACAAAGGGACAGGTCCATCGCCAACAATGCTGCCAACCGGGTTCCTGACAACGTGCGAAAGGACGGAGGAAAGGCTGCCGGTGGAGGCATGGAAAACAACGTGTTTACCGACAAAGGCGGAAATGTGTACAGGAACAACCGCAGCAATTGGGAGCAACACGATGGGAAGGATTGGCAATCGGTGAAGCCATCCTCTGCCGATAAAGCCGGGGCCGGACGTCCCTCCATGGAGAACATGAACCGCGATCAGATCAATCGTGACCGGGGAGAAATGCGCACCAACAATTTCAACAACTACAATAGCATGAACCGTGGTGGAGGAGGAGGTGGGATGCAGCGCATGCCTTCGCGCCCTGCCGGTGGGGGAATGGGTGGCGGCAGACGCTGATACCCGCTGGCGGCACTGAATGTCAATCAGCGAGTACTCCCACTCGTCTTAACAGTTGGTAACACTCGCTTCCCAGGAGTTGAATTCAATTCATACTTAGCATGCCTTCTACCTAAAAGGCAAAGGGCTTGGGGCTTCTGATCGATTGCCGATCAGAAATGGTGTGCCATCAGGGAATCACCTGGAATGTGATCTGCTTGTTTGCCGTATTCCCGGCCTCATCAGAGGCTTTGATCGATAGTTGAACGGGAGTGGAAATGGATACTCCTGAAAGGGATAAGGTCGTGCTTTGATTGAGGAAAACAGCATTGTGTTGCTCTACCGAATAGTTGATGGTGTCGCCAGTACCTGGAATGGTGGTCAGGAACTCAACGATACGCACACTCACATTGTCTGTTATCCGATACGATAAGGCAACACCCGTTGATATGGATAGGGTGTCTCCATCGTTAGGGGAGTAAACTGTGATCACCGGTGCTGATGTGTCCGGAGTGGGGCCTGGCGTTGATTTGTCGTCTTTTTTGCAGGCTGTAATTGAAATGATGAATAAGGTGAGCAACACTGTGTTTTTTTGTAGGAGGGAAAGGGCTTTCATTTTTGTTGCAGATTGGAATAGCTGGATTTGTTTTTTACGGCATAAAAATACCGATCAGCGATTTAATGACCAGTAGGTATGTCAGGTTTTGATTGCTTCAGTGTAAATTCGATTTGCGCTTCGGTGAAGTTTGATTTTTTTTTCATGGCAATTAATGTGTTTGAAAGTGATTATTGATTGCCCGACTTTCTGCCTTTAATTGCCATCGTTTTTTGGTGAGGTCATTTTAGCCGCAATTCGCGCCTGGCTCAAGTGAAATGTTGCAAAGGAGGCAGATTTGCCCACTTTGCTCTTCTTCGTTGCCTTTGCGGTCAAGTCCACGCTTAATGGTCAGCTTTCAACCCAAATGCGCACTTGTCACACGTGAAGTGTTGCGAAGGACGCAGCCAGGTACTTCCATTTTCAGTTGAACTGCATACACAGTTCTTCAGGTGTTAGCACCTGAATTTCGGCACCTCGAAAATCGCGCACATTACGAGTGATGAGTCCATCGATCTCCTCTACCGATGACGCACAGATGATCTGCAGCGCGTCTTCAAAGTCCTTGTGTTTTGAACGCAGTCCTTTTTTGAGCAGGTTGATATCGACTGCCACTACGGACACAAAGTCGAGTAGATTGTTGAGTATGGTGCGCAGTTCTTTTTCGTCGACGTATTTCCTCAGAAGAGAGTGAGTAGTAGCAATAGAATGCGACGACACGAAAAGTGCAATTTTGCCTTTCTCAGCTCTTGTAAAAATCTCCACGGCATGCTTGCTGAAGGGTTTCCGATCGGCCAACAGGTCGATCAGTACATTCGTATCGATGAATACCTTTTTCACAAGTGCTTTTTTTCAAGCGCTCTACGCAATTCCTTTTTCTCGTCGAAACTTTTCGGAAGCTGTACCGCACCGACTATCCTGCTCAGTTTCGGTGATAGCTCCGCTTCATTTTCTTCTTTAGTGACCGTTTCGAGGTAACGCTGAATCAAATCGGATAGGCTGCGACCGTTTTTCCTGGCATAAGACTTTGCTCGGATGATGATGGCCTCGTCTATTGAGAGTGTGAGCTTGGTAAGCATAATACGTATAATATTTACAAAGATACGTATATGAGCTTTCTTATTCAACTCAAAAGCATGAATTTTCATTTGTCGATCGTTGGCTATCGATTGTGGCCGCGAAAGTAGTTGCCTGATTTTCTTGAATTATGGATTAGGCGTTTGTATCCGTTTGAAATGATCTCCGGTGGTTCAAATTCGCATTTGTAATCTATAATGCCCTATTAATCAATAGGTTATTTGTTTTTTTGGTTTTAATTCCTGGATAGAAACCTTTTGTGGTTAGATTTGCAGCCCCAACCACATTTTTCCGGTGCTTGGTCAACAGTGCGGGGTGGAGCAGAGGTAGCTCGTTGGGCTCATAACCCAAAGGTCACAGGTTCGAGTCCTGTCCCCGCTACCAAGGAAAAGCCGAGGCGAAAGCCTCGGTTTTCGTTTTTTCAGGCTGCTGCGTGCTTCAAGGCTTTCCGCTTTTTTTGAATTAGCGAGGGCATACCTTAAGAGTTAATGGGAAGATGAGGAAAGAGGCGAAAAATTGCTTGCGGTTTGTAATGTCCAACCATCAATTGGCAAGCTCATTGGCTGTTATCAATTATTGAAACGTATAGTGCTTGTTCAAGCCGCCTGATTCCTCCGTCTGAAACTGCAAAAGGTGAAATTCTGAACAGTTTGAAAGGGGGTGATGTGGTTGGAGTTGATGCATTCTATGTTTTCAAAATCACGCTCCATGGTCTCCTTGAGTTCAGTGTCGGAATACCGATGGATCTCCAGCATGCTGCATTTAAGGGGGCCGGAATCGGAAAAGGTTCCCATGATGACGAAGCGTCCTGCCGCTGAACTGGCGATATTCAGGTAGGTGTCGATCTCGGTTTGTGTTGTCATGAAGTGAAATGCCGCCCGGTCGTGCCAGAGGTCGTATCGTCGTTCGGGTTGGAAGTCAAGGATGTCCGATACGATCCAGTTAATTTTCCCTGCATCGGTGGCGCCTAAACGCGCTTTGGCCCTCTCGATGGCCGTTTCGGATATGTCGAGAACGGTGATGTCGGTAAAACCTTCGCGCAACAGGTGATCCACCAGCTTGCTGTCGCCACCGCCTATGTCGATGATAGACACCTCCTTGGGCAAGTTCATCTTGTGAATGAAGTCGAGGGAGGTTTGGGGGATATCCTGAGTCCAGCTTACCTCGTGGGCTTGCTTGGTGCCATACACCTGTTCCCAGTGCGATTTACGGTCTGCCATGGTGCAAAGTAACACCTCCTGATAGCCTAAAATCGGTAACATTGGTCACTTTCCTTATGGATTGTGAAACGATATTGGGGTTCGGGATTTCAACCTGAGGGAGTTTTTTCATTCGCTTAGGCCATTCCTACATGCTTTTTCCGATACATTTGTGCGAGTTCGTGTGGCGTGAGTTCCCAATCCTCCCATCAAAAAATTACGGCTGCGGGCCTGCTGGTCACGCTGGGCATCATCTACGGCGACATTGGCACATCGCCGTTGTACGTGATGAAGGCCATCGCCGGGGATCAGCCCATTGATGCTTCCGTCATCCTGGGCGGACTTTCCTGCATCTTCTGGACACTCACCCTCCAAACCACTCTCAAGTACGTCATCATCACCCTGCGTGCCGACAACAAGGGCGAAGGCGGGATCTTTTCGTTGTACGCGCTGGTCCGCCGCCGTCGAACGCCCTGGCTGGTCTTCCCCGCGTTGATCGGAGGTAGTACATTGCTTGCCGACGGTATCATCACACCGCCCATCTCCGTAGCCTCGGCAGTGGAGGGGCTGGAGGCCATCAATCCCGATATTCCGACCATTCCTATCGTTCTCGGAATTATCACCCTGTTGTTCGTCATTCAGCGTTTCGGTACGGACTTCATCGGCAAGTTTTTCGGTCCCCTGATGCTCGTTTGGTTCTCCATGCTGGGTGTACTGGGTGTCATCAGCATCGGCGGCAACCTGTCCATCTTCAAAGCCATCCACCCCGGATACGCCTTCGATCTGCTAACAAAGCACCCCGGTGGATTCTGGCTGCTGGGAGCGGTTTTCCTCTGCACTACCGGTGCGGAAGCCCTTTACAGCGATCTCGGTCACTGCGGCAAGAAAAACGTACGTGCCAGCTGGGGCTTTGTGAAGGCCTGCCTCTTGCTCAATTATTTCGGACAGGGTGCCTACCTGATCTCCCGTAGCGGAGAGGTCCTTGACGGTGGTAACCCCTTCTATCTCATCATGGCCGACTGGTTCCTGCCTTTCGGTATCGGCATCGCCACATCGGCAGCCATCATCGCCTCGCAGGCAATGATCAGCGGATCCTTTACGCTCATCAACGAAGCCATTCGCCTCAACTTCTGGCCCAAGGTGAAGGTCATTTACCCCACTAACCTTCGCGGGCAGTTGTATATCCCCTCCATCAACTGGATGCTGTTTACCGGCTGCGTTGCGGTTGTGCTTTATTTTGAAGAATCGTCGAGGATGGAAGCGGCATACGGGCTGGCCATCGTCACCACGTTCCTGATGACGACCATCCTCCTGACCAATTACCTGCTTTTATACAAATACCCAAAGATCCTGGCCATCCTCATTCTGCCGGTCTACCTCACCATCGAATCGTGCTTCATGACGGCCAACCTGGCCAAGTTTACGCACGGAGGCTGGGTGACTTTCCTGATCGCCAGTCTGCTGATCACTGTGATGATCGTGTTGTACTACTCGCGCAAGATCCGGAACAGGCTGGTGGAATTCGTCAAGATCAAAGAACATCTTCCCTTGCTCGACCAACTCAGCAAGGATACCTCGATTCCCAAATACGCCACCCATCTGGTTTACCTTACCAGCGCCAACTATGCTGAAGAAATCGAGGAAAAGGTGATTTACTCCATCCTGTACAAACAACCCAAGCGTGCTGATATGTACTGGTTCGTTCACGTGGATGTATTGGACGAGCCTCACACATTAGAATACAAGGTGACGGAATTGATGAAAGGCAAGCTGATCCGTGTCGATTTCAGGATCGGTTTCCGCATCGACCCGCGCATCAACCTCATGTTCCGTCACGTGGTGGAGGAACTGGTGAAGAACAAGGAGGTCGACATTCTCAGCCGGTATCCTTCACTCAGCAAGCGCGAACGCACGGGTGATTTCCGCTTCGTGGTGATGGAGAAATTCCTGAGTATCGACAATGAACTGCCCTGGCTGCAGAAGATCATCATGGACATTTATTTCCTTCTCAAGCGTTTTGCTTTGCCCGAGGAGAAGGCTTTTGGACTCGATACCAGTTCCGTTACCGTGGAGAAGGTTCCGCTGGTGGTAAGGCCGGTGGAGGATTTGAGGTTGAAGAGGGTGGGGTAGGCCATAGGGCTTCAGGTTGTTGTAATGATCCTTCCATTGGGCATGCATTGTTGGGGTTCATAGGTTTATTCCCATTGTTCTGGTGTTTATGCTTTTTTTAGGGGGGGGATGAGCCACAAAATCCAAATTTTGGAGATCAGACCCCTGTTTTTCAAGGGGGTGTTCATAAAAAAAGCTCTTTTTTTCTTGCTTGCCCCCTGAAAATCGGGGTACTTTTGCCCAAAATCTTCAAAAAATCCATCCGTCATGGCCATTCTTCGTTTCCGCGCCCTTCAAAACAGCATCAACCGTACTCCGGTGGTGGTAACGCCTCCTTCCGCAAAGGTGTCCGACTACTACGGTACCAATGTGTTCGACAAAGAGAAGATGCACAAGTACCTGAGCAAGGAGGTGTACAAGCAGGTCATCGAAGCCACCAATACCGGTCAACGCATCGACCGCAAAGTGGCGGAACTCGTTGCTGCGGCCATGAAAAGCTGGGCGGTGAGCATGGGAGCCACTCACTATACCCACTGGTTCCAGCCCCTCACGGGATCTACTGCCGAAAAGCACGATGCGTTTTTCGAGTTGAGCGATGAAGGTCGTGCCATCGAGGCCTTCAGTTCCAGCGCCCTCGTGCAGCAAGAGCCCGATGCCTCTTCTTTCCCCAGCGGCGGTATCCGCAATACGTTTGAAGCGCGCGGGTACACAGCGTGGGATCCGAGTTCTCCGGCTTTCCTCATGGACAGTCCCTCCGGAAAAACGCTCTGCATTCCCACCATCTTCGTTTCCTACACCGGTGAAACACTCGATTACAAGGCACCGCTGCTCAAGGCCTTGCATGCATTGAACCAGGCCGCTGTTCCCGTATGCCAGTATTTCGACAAAAACGTAAACCACGTGTGGGCGACGCTTGGTATCGAGCAGGAGTATTTCCTGGTAGACATTGATGTTTACAATGCGCGCCCCGACCTGGAGATGACCGGTCGCACATTGTTCGGCGCCGAGGCGGCCAAGGGACAGCAGCTTGAAGACCACTACTTCGGTTCCATTCCCGATCGCGTGAACTCGTTCATGGTGGATCTGGAGGTTGAATCGATGAAGCTAGGCATTCCCCTGAAGACCCGTCACAATGAGGTGGCTCCATCCCAGTTTGAATGTGCTCCTGTTTTCGAAGAGATCAACCTGGCTGTCGACCATAACCAGCTGCTGATGGATGTGATGGATAAGGTTGCCCGCCGTCACCACTTCAAGGTGTTGCTGCACGAGAAGCCCTATGCCGGCATCAACGGATCGGGTAAGCACAACAACTGGAGCATGACCACCAACACGGGGAAGAACCTGTTGTCTCCCGGTAACTCTCCCAAGAGCAACCTGATGTTCCTGACCTTCTTCGTGAACACTATCAAGGCCGTGCACGAACATGCCGATCTCCTGCGTGCCTCCATCGCCTCGGCCAGCAACGATCACCGCCTGGGTGCCAACGAAGCTCCTCCTGCAATCATGTCGATCTTCCTTGGTGCACAATTGTCGTCCGTACTCAACGAGATCGAAAAGGCCGTGAAGGACAAGAAGATGACGCCGGAAGAGAAAACCGCCCTCAAACTGAACATCGGTAAGATTCCGGAGATCCTGCTTGACAACACCGACCGTAACCGCACTTCTCCTTTTGCTTTCACCGGAAACAAATTCGAATTCCGCGCGGTAGGTTCATCCGCCAATAGTGCACATCCCATGGCCGTATTGAATACGATCGTGGCTGACCAGCTCACCAAATTCCACCACGCTGTGGAAGCAGCTGCCAAGAAAGGCGTGAAGACCGACGAAGCCATCCTGAAGGTACTACGCCAGTATATCGTGGAGTCGAAACCGATCCGTTTCGAAGGCAATGGTTACGGTGAAGAGTGGAAGAAAGAAGCCAAAAAGCGCGGCTTGAGTAATGTCACCACTACACCTCCTGCATTGGATGCATTCGTCACCAAAAAGTCGATCGAGTTATTTGAGCGTAACAATATCTATTCTCACCGTGAAGTGGAGGCGCGTCATGAGATCATGCTCGAGACTTACGTGAAGAAGATCCAGATCGAATCGCGGGTGATGGGCAACCTGGCCATCAACCACATTCTGCCTGCTGCCATCAAATACCAGAATCTGCTTGTGAACAACGTGGAGGGCATGAAAGACATCGGCTTGCCCAAGGACGTTTATCAAACCCAGGTGGACATCATCAAGGAGATCTCAACGCACATCGGCGTCATCAAGACCAATGTGGATTCCATGATCGAAGAGCGCAAGCGGGCCAATGCGAATGATGACATCCGCGCCCGTGCCATCGCCTATTGCGATAAGGTCAAGGCGCATTTCAACCCCATCCGTTACCATGTCGACAAGCTCGAACTCATCATCGACGATGAAGTGTGGCCGTTGCCGAAATACCGCGAGATGGTGACGATACGGTAAATCTGTTTTTTACCAATTTCTGAACAGGGACGGTGAAAAGTCATTGCACTTTGCATCGTCCCTGTTGTTTTTCATAGATTATCGATCAATTATTATTTGGCGTTCATACCATAGATTAATGCGGTTTTTCATGTGATGTTCCATCAATTTTCATGTAGGCATACAATTCCTGCTTCTAAAATTGAATGTGTTTCGGTTTAATACGAAATTTCAAGAGATAAAAAATGATTCATTGTATTTAAACGATTGCATCCGAATCTAAATGTATTCAGGTGTTCTTTTGTCTGGCGGTTTCCTCAGTTTTGTAGGCACAAGTTCCTTAGGTGTCCAAATAGTTTAGTTCCGCGGTAGCGATAACTGTCTGTAACAATCGTACGATTACAATCTCCATCCAGCCCCGTAGGAGCGTTAGCCGTCTGGAACAGATGAATCAGTAAAAAATACAGCTCCATAGGAGCGATAGCTGTCTGGAAAAAACGAATCAACACCATTCAAAGCTCCGTAGGAGCGACACAAACACGATGCCCAATAGCTACGCCCAAATCTATATTCATGTCGTATTTGCAACCAAGGCGCGACAGAATCTTATTTCAAACGTATGGAAAGAAAGGCTGTTGCAATATATCTGCGGTACGGTTTCGGGCAAAAAACAAAAGGTTATGGCCATCAATTGCATGCCCGATCATATCCATATTTTATTGGGTTTGAAGGGGGATGTAAAAATCTCCGATGTTGTGCGAGATCTGAAATGCAATTCATCTCGTTGGGTGAATGAAAATAGATTAGTTCCGGTGAGATTCGAATGGCAACATGGTTTTGGAGCATTCAGCGTTGGGTATTCTCAGTTGGATGTGGTCGGTAATTATATCCGTAATCAGGAGAATCACCATCGACGCAATTCATTTCGTGATGAATATATAGAATTGCTTAAAAATGCGGGTGTGGATTTTGATCTGCGCTATGTGTTTGATGACGATTCTGCCGCTCCTACGGAGCTGCGTTAAAAAACCTACTCAATTATTCTAGACTGCTGCCGCTGCTACGCAGCTACATGACTGACGCTGCTACGCAGCTACATGACTGACGCTGCTACGCAGCTACATGACTGACGCTGCTACGCAGCTACATGACTGACGCTGCTACGCAGC
>JAULUX010000120.1:0-9966 GCA_032111385.1 Bacteroidia bacterium | reverse complement strand
CAAAGCAAACTCCCCAACCCTGCGGTACTTGGCAACGCCGGCAGTTTTTTCAAGAACCCGGAGGTAGAAGTTGAAGTTGCAGACCAAATCCGCAGCAACCACCCGAACCTGGTGTCCTATCCTACAACTCCCGGAAAAGTGAAGCTCGCCGCAGGCTGGCTCATCGAGCAATGCGGCTGGAAGGGCAAGGTGGTTGGCCACACCGGAGCACACAAAGACCAGGCCCTTGTATTGGTCAATTACGGAGGCGCCACAGGCAACGAGATCTACGAACTCGCCTTGGAGATCCGCGAGAGTGTTTTACAGCGCTTCGGCGTTCGGATCGATCCAGAGGTGAATGTGATTTGATTATTGGTTGTCGGTTCCAGATAACCGGTCCCTGAGCGGAGTCGAAGGGTCAGTTGTCAGTTGTCTTTTTTAAAACCCACAACCTACAAATGACAATGGACAACTGTTCAACTCAACAGGAACTCCTCCACGCAGTGGGATTAAACAATCCAAAGCTTACTAAATGAGAGCTGAACGCTTCCATCTTTTTGCGATTTCTTTGGATTACAATCCAAAATAATCGCGATAATTTTGGATTTAAGTCCAAAAAAGTCGGAAAAAACAAATGACCCATGTATTTATCTATTTGCATAGGTCAAGGATGAAGTAGCAATACTCCATCGTAAACCTTTAAAATCCGGTAGTTAAAATGAACAATTGGAGACGAATAGCCCGTTTAAAGTTTGCAAGTATTTAATTTATAATGTGTCATATATAACTTAAATTAGTGTATATTTGTACATTATATGACACATTATAATGAAAACATCGCCTGTCATCCTGCCCAAAACACTTCGCATCCTTGAAGGACTCGGGGAGCAGATCCAGCTGGCGCGACTGCGACGGAGGTTGAGTGCCGAACAGGTTGCTGAGCGCGCTGGTTTAAGCAGAAAAACCGTTTACAATATAGAACAAGGCGTTCCTACCGTAGCCATGGGCAGCTACTTGCAGGTACTCTTCATACTGGGCCTGGAAAAAGACCTTTCCCGGGTAGCAGTAGCAGATCCGTTGGGAAGGAAATTACAAGACGCCGGAATTTCAACCCGCAGAAGGGCACCCAAAAAGAACGCTAAGCCATGATTAAAATAAAAGACAACGCGATCTGGGTTTACGCGGATTGGGACACCCTTGAGGGTCCGAGGCTGATGGGGACATTATACACGCAACGGGTCAGGGGAAAAGAGGTCTTTTCATTCGAGTACAACGATGAATGGATGAAAGCTGTCGATCATGCACTTTACCTTGATCCCGACCTTGGACATTTCAAAGGGAAACAATTCCTGCCGGACGCTAAAATCAACTTTGGGATTTTTTTGGACTCCTCACCCGACCGCTGGGGAAAGTTACTGATGCGAAGAAGGGAGGCCTGGCTGGCCCAAACCGAAAAACGTGAAGAGAGCG
Organism: Bacteroidia bacterium; assembly: GCA_032111385.1. GTDB lineage: Bacteria > Bacteroidota > Bacteroidia > AKYH767-A > OLB10 > JAJTFW01. The sequence goes on along the minus strand of JAULUX010000120.1, from coordinate 8,517 downwards.
TACTTCTCGAAAGCGACTACCTGCTGGGGGTGCACGACCAAAGCCGCATGGGAGCCTTGCGATTCAAGCTTCATCCGGAAGGTGTCTTCATGAATCACGATACGAGGATGTCTACACCACCCTGGACTTCCCTCCGTGAATTGGAGCATGCCTCTTTGCAACTGGAACGCGAGGATGCCATTCATGATCCGGAATATGCCAAGTGGTTGAACATGCTGATTGATCCGGGCTCGTCGCTGGGTGGAGCCCGACCCAAGGCGAGTGTATTGGATGAAAAAGGCAACTTGTGGATAGCGAAATTTCCAAGTTCGAAAGACGAGAAAGATTCAGGGGCCTGGGAAATGGTATTGCATGAACTGGCGAAATCATGCGGTATAGCAGTACCGCAAGCCAGACTCATGCGTTTCAGCAATAAGCATCACACTTTTCTATCCAAACGATTCGACAGGACAGCCAACAGGAAACGACTTCACTTCTCATCCGCAATGACTCTATTGGGCCGCAGTGATGGTACTGACTTTCTGGATGGTGTCGGCTACCTCGACCTGGTGGAGTTCATCCTCAGGCACTGTCCTTCCACGACCGAAGATCTGGAGGAACTTTGGCGCAGATTGGTATTCAACCTGCTTGTATCGAATACCGACGACCACCTACGTAATCACGGCTTCATCCTTACGAATGACGGGTGGAGACTTTCCCCGGCATTCGACCTGAATCCAAACGAATTCGGAAATGGACTCACATTGAACATCACTGAAAACAGCAACGAACAGGATGTGTCACTGGCTTTGGAAACAGCGCGATATTACAAACTAACGAAGCAGCAAGCGGAAAAGCATCTTACACTGATCAGAGAAAAGATAGGGCAATGGCGCTCGACAGCAAAAAAACTTGGAATCAGTTCCAGTGAAATAGAGGCGACGAAACGAGCTTTTCGATTACTTGAAAATAGCTGAAAGAAAAGAGGTAGGGCTTTAAGTGAATATTAACTAGTTCAATACCCATACTTCCCCTTCCACCTCTTCTTCAGAAAAGCCCGCAATTCGGCCTCGCGTGCCGTATCGCCTGGATTGAAGAAAGAAGTCCCCGACAATCCTTCCGGTAGATACTCCTGTTCAATGAAGCCCTCGGAGTAGTCGTGAGCATAACGGTATCCCTTGCCGTAATCGAGGTTCTTCATCAACTTGGTGGGAGCATTGCGCAGATGTAGCGGTACCGGCAGATCGCCGCGATCCCTTACGGCCTGCTGCGCCATTTTCAAGCCGATGTAGCTGGCATTGCTCTTGGGAGATGCGGCCAGGTAAGTGACGGCCTGGGCCAGGTTGATGGAGCATTCGGGATAGCCGATCATTTGCACAGCCGAAAAAGTAGCTGTGGCCAGGAGCAACGCATTCGGATTGGCATTGCCGATATCCTCCGAGGCCAGGATGACAAGCCGGCGGGCGATGAACACCATATCCTCTCCCCCTTCGATCATGCGGGCCATCCAGTACAAGGCTCCGTTGGGATCGCTGCCGCGGATGGATTTGATGAAGGCCGAGATGATGTCGTAATGCTGCTCCCCACCCTTGTCGTAAGCGGCGATCCGCTGCTGGGCGACACGCATCACCAGTTCGTCGGTGATCTCCAGCCCCGGCTCGTTGCCCGAATGCGCAACCAGGTCGAGCAGGTTCAGCAACTTGCGCGCATCACCACCCGACAACCCGATCAACGCCTCCCGCTCGCGGATCACCACCTTGCGTTCATTCAGCTCCGGATCCGTCGCGAGGGCTTTATCGAGAATGGCCGACAACTGCTCAAAGCCCAGCGACTGCAGGATGTACACCTGGCAGCGCGACAGCAACGGACGGATCACTTCAAACGAAGGATTCTCGGTGGTGGCGCCGATCAACAGGATGATCCCCTGCTCTACCGCCGCCAGCAGCGAATCCTGCTGCGATTTGCTGAAACGGTGGATCTCATCGATGAACAGCACCGCCTTACCCAGCTCCCGGGCTTGCTGGATCACCTCGCGCACATCTTTCACCCCAGCACTGATGGCACTCAGGGTGAACATGGGCAATCCCGCTTCCCGTGCCAGGATGGTGGCCAGGGTAGTCTTACCGGTGCCCGGCGGACCCCAGAAAATGATCGACGGCAGCTGACCGGATGCCAGCAAACGACGTAGTATACCGTCTTTACCCGTCAGATGCTCCTGACCGGAAATATCGTCGAGCGTATGCGGCCGCAAGCGTTCTGCAAGCGGTGCGGAAGTGATGCTCATTCCAAAAGGGGAGTTTCAGTCCTTGAAGTTAAGGATTCGGCAAACGCATGCACAAAATAGTGTATCAAATGAGGCCCTGCAGCAGCGAAGGAACGATCCCCAGCACCAGCGAAAGCACAGCGGCAAGCACAATCATCATTACGGCATAGCGGTCGGGAGAGAATCCTTCACTACCTTCTTCGGCGGGACTGTAAGCCGCATGGATCATACGGAAGTAATAATACACGCCGATCAATGAAGACAGAATACCGGCAAGCACCAACCACACCATACCTGCATCAGCTGCGCCAAGGAACACACTGTATTTCGCAAAGAAACCGGCCATGGGAGGAATACCGGCCATGGAAAAAACCAGCACCGCCAGGGCTGCTGCGGCAAGGGGATTACGGGAGGAAAGTCCCTTCAGCGCGTCAATGCGCTCATCGCCACGGATGCTCAGGGGAAGCACAAGGGCGAAAACGCCAAGACTACCGATACTGTAAGCAGCCGCATAGTAAAGAATGCTTCCGGCAGTCAACTCGTTCATCACGGCGATGGCCATGAGCAGATAACCGGCATGAGCGATGGAGGAATATGCCAGCATGCGCTTGATACTGTACTGCGAAACAGCAAGGATGTTTCCGACCAGCATGGTGAGAGCGGAAAGCACTGCCACCACCGGACCCCACATGCCATGGAGCGACGAGAAACAGGAGGAGAAAAGCCTGTACAAGGCTACGAATGCAGCGGTTTTGACCAGGGTGGCCATGAAGGCCGTAACAGGTGTTGGAGCGCCCTCATACACATCTGGTGTCCAGAATTGGAAAGGCACGGCAGAGACTTTGAACAACAAGCCCGTTAGGATGAGCAACACGCCGGCCTGTACGATCAATGGATGTCCTGTACCCATTCCGGCGAGACTCGCGGCGATGTTCTCGAAATGGAAACTACCCGTAGCTCCGTAGATGAGGGCCACGCCGAGCAACAGGAAACCGGTAGAGAAAGCACCCAACAGGAAGTACTTCATTCCGGCCTCGTTCGAACGCAGGTCACGCTTGTTGGAGGCGGCAAGGATGTAAACGCTGATGGACAGGATCTCCAATCCGATGAAGAACATGGTCATATCCGCGGCACCGGCCATGGCTAACGCTCCTGCACTGACGAAAAGCAGGATAGAGGCCTGGTCCGAGCGGGGGTCGGGAGACCAGAACATGCTGCGTCCGAGGAAAAGCCACAACAGGGTGATGGAGACGATCAGCGCGGAAAAAGCAAGCGCCTGATTGTCGTAGTGCACCATGTCGCTGAAGTACGACAAGCCGGAATTCCATTCACCGGCGATCGTAACCAGAGCGGCGATGAGGCCCGCTACGGTCACCATCATGACGTACCTCTTGAGACGCAAGGCCTCGAGCATCATGGCCGCGACGCCCAACAGGGAGACGATGATCAGTGCTTTCATAGGTCAGTAGAGGTCTTGTACATAAGAAAGCACGTCCTCCAATGCCGGCTGGGCGGTCTGAAGAATCGGTGCAGGATAGATTCCGGTGATGATGATCAATGCAGCCAGTACGATGAGTACGGTTTTCTCGGAAGAAGCAAGTCCGGTGAATTCGACATTCTGAGGCTTGGCTTCACCCAGCATGACTTTCTGGTAGGCACGAAGCATGTAAACCGCACCGAGAATCACCGTCAATCCGCAAACGGCGGCAAGCAGGGCGCCCGTCTGGTAGATACCGCTCAACAGCAGGAACTCGCCGACGAATCCGTTGGTGAGCGGCAGCGCAACCGAGCCGAGCAGCACGATCAGGAACAGGATGCTGAACATGGGATGGTTGTTGGCCAGTCCACCCAGCTCATCCATGGTCCTGGTTTTCATGCGTCGCTCAATGATGTCGGCGATGAAGAACAACCCGACCACGTTCACACCGTGGGCAAGCATCTGCACCATGGCCCCTTGCAGGCCCTGAATGTTGAGCGAAAACACACCTGCGGTGATCAAACCGACGTGTGCGATGGAGGAATAAGCGATCAATCGCTTGAAGTCGCGTTGGGTAAGCGCGATGATCGAAGCATAGACGATACCGATGGCACAAAGCACCAGAACCGTATTGCCCCATTCAGCGATGCCATCGGGAAGAATCGGAAGCATCCAGCGGATGATGCCGTAGATACCCATCTTCAGCATGATGCCCGATAACAACATCGAACCTTGCGGTGGAGCATCGGTGTACGTATCCGGTTGCCAGGTGTGGAAAGGAAACACCGGGATCTTGATGGCGAAGGCAAGGAAGAACATCCAGAACAACCAACCCTGGTCGTTTGCGTCCAGAGCAACGGCATACAAAGCATTCAGATCAAAACTATGGGGTGCAGGTGTTTGGAGGTACACCATGATCAAGCCAAGCAACATCAACAGTGATCCGGAAAGCGTGTAAATGAAAAACTTGAGCGTGATGCGAACCCGGTCGGCTCCTCCCCACAGCAGACAGATGAACCAGATGGGCAGCAGGGCCAGTTCCCAGAATACATAGAACAAGAATCCGTCCATGGCCATGAACACACCGTTCAGCGCAGCCTGCATTAAAAGGATGAGTCCGAACAAGGCATTCGGGCGATGGTGGTTGTTGCGGTGTGAACTGAGGACAATGAGCGGCACAAGCACATTGGTGAGTGCCAACAGCAGAATGCCGATGCCATCAACACCCAAATGGAAATGAATACCCAGATCCGGGACCCAGTCGTAGGAAATTTCGAGCCAGCCGTTTTCGGACAGCGCCTGACCCTGGAACAGGAAAACAGTGGCCAGCAGCTGGATCACAGAGGCTCCGAGCGCAAAACCCCTGGAACCTTCGGGACGGATGAAGGGCACGACAGCGGCAGCAAGGGCCGGCAGCAGAAGCAAGAGCAGCAGTAGCGTTCCGTCTGTCATACAAAGAGGGTTAAGGCAAGAAGAAGAATGACACCCACCACCATGGCGATGATGTAAACACCCGTGTTGCCGGTTTGGATGTAGCGCAGTCCGGAGCTGATGCTGCGAAGACCCGATCCGCTCAGGTTCACGGCCTTGTCTATAGCGCCGTTGTCGATATAACGGTGAAGGATTCCCGAAAGACGGTCAAGGGGTGCCGTGACCAGTGTGTGATACAACTCGTCCACGTAGTACTTGTTGGCGATCCAGCGCGGAAGTCCGGCCGGGACCGCATCATCCTCTACGGGGATCTGCTTACGCTTGACGTAGATGGCATGGGTGAGAACGATGATGATTGCGAGGATGATCAGTGAAACACCAATGAGAATCCACTCGAAGGTGTGGGAGACTTCGTGCGCGCCCGATTTCCAGATCACAGGCTCCATGAAGGCATGAAAGGCGTGCGGCAGGTGGAAGACGGCAGGCATGCCGATGAATCCGCCAACGGTGGACAATACCGCGAGGACGATCAATGGAAGGGTCATCGAAACCGGCGATTCATGCAGGTGATGGCGCTGATGCTCGGTACCGCGGAAATCCCCGTGGAATACCACCCAGTACAAACGGAACATGTACACTGCCGTGAGTACGGAGGTGAGGGACAAAAGGGTGAACATCGGCAGCGAATAGCCGTAAACCGCAGCAAGGATCTCGTCTTTACTGAAGAATCCGGCAAAAGGAGGAAGCCCGGCGATGGCCAGTGTGCCGATCAGGAAGGTGGCATGCGTGACCGGAAGCTTTCCTTTGAGTCCGCCCATGCGACGGATGTCCTGCTCACCGCTCATGGCATGGATGACCGACCCGGCACCAAGGAACAGGAGGGCTTTGAAGAAGGCATGCGTCACGACGTGGAAAAGAGCCGTATCGTAAGCGCCTGCACCAAGGGCGACGAACATATAACCCAGCTGGCTTACCGTTGAATAGGCCAATACTTTCTTGATGTCGTTCTGAAGCAAACCGATGGTCGCTGCGAAAAATGCAGTCGCCAATCCGATCACCGCCACGATCTCAGAGGCGTAAGGAGCGATGGTGTAAAGTACATTGGAACGAACCACCATGTAGATACCGGCGGTGACCATCGTCGCGGCGTGGATAAGCGCAGAGACAGGCGTGGGACCTGCCATGGCATCGGGCAACCAGGTGTAAAGGGGGATCTGAGCGCTCTTACCCATCGCCCCGATGAAGAGCAGCAGGCAGATGGCGACCACTGCAGGATGATCGGTACCGAATGACTTGGCGCCTTCGAACACTTCTTTATAACTGACACTGCCGAAGGTGGTGTAGATGAGGAAAACACCCAGCAGGAAACCAAGGTCTCCGATGCGGTTCATGATGAAGGCCTTCTTGGCCGCATTGCTGTAATCGCGGTTGCGGAACCAGAAACCGATCAGCAGATACGAGCACAATCCCACACCTTCCCAGCCGGCGAACATCACGATGTAGTTCGATCCCATCACCAGCAACAGCATGAAAAACACGAACAGGTTCAGGTAAGCGAAGAAGCGGGGATGATCGGGCTCATGGTGCATGTAACCGATCGAATACAGGTGGATCAGCGTACCGACGCCGGTGATGACCAGCAGCATGACCGCTGACAAACGGTCGATGAGAAAAGAGAAATCGATATTCAGGTCTCCCGCACTGATCCAGTTGAAGAGCACCACGCGTTCTGGCACGGAACCGGCCTGCGCCACTTCGCTGAAAACACCCAGCGAAAGGAGAAACGATCCAAGCACAGCGCCCGTGGCGATGCCTCCACTCCATTGCACGGATAAGCGCTTGTTGAGCACACCGGTGAGGATGAATCCCAAAAGTGGTAGGAGTGGTATCAGCCAGCTGATTGAGTACATGCGTGCGCGGTCAGTCGTTATGTTGGGTTACCACTTGAGTTTGTTCAATGCCTGGATGTCGACCGACCTGATGTTGTTGTACACCATGACGAGAATGGCGAGTCCGACAGCGACTTCGGCAGCCGCAACAGCCATGATGAAGAAGACCATCACCTGCCCTGCAGCGTCGCCGTGCATGGTGGAGAAGGCGGTCAGCAGTAGATTCACCGCATTGAGCATGAGCTCCACGCACATGAACACAATGATGGCGTTGCGGCGGATCATCACACCCAGCACACCGATAGTGAACAGGATAGCGCTAAGACCCAGGTAGTATTCGATCGGCACGTGTTGCAGGATGGTGTTCATGCGGTACCGGGATTAATCAATGTCTTTTTTTCCCAGCATGACCGCGCCGACCATGGCCGACAGGAGCAGGATGGAGATGAGTTCGAAAGGAAGTACGTAGGGACCATAAAGGGCCTTGCCCAAATTGGCCACCGTACCGATCTGAAGTTCTCCGGCAGGTGCGGGTAATCCGGTCTCTGAGCCGGTAAAAGTGCCGGTAAGTACAAGCAACAGCGTACCGGCGACGATCGTTGCCGCCGATTTCACCAGGGTGGACTTATTCACCTCCGAGTCACGGTTCATGTTGATGAACATGATGGTGAAGAGGAAGAGTACCATGATGGCTCCTGCATAGACGATGATGTGTACCGCAAACAGGAACTGAGCATTCAACAACAGGTAATGCCCGCCGATGGTGAAAAAGCAGAAGATCAGATAAAGCACGCTGTGCACAGGTCGTTTGGAAAAGACCACCATCAGGGCACTGAACACCGAAAGGGCGGACAGGACCAGGAAAGGGAGTTGTGGGTTCACGGTTTAGGACCTTTGCGGTGCGAAAATAATCTTTTTCGAGAGGCGGGGGATTAATTCAGGGCTTACGGTGAGCGGTGCTTCGCTTGCTGATGTCGATCCGCGTTTCAGAGGTAGTGCCCTCCACGAGTTTATCCTTTCCGAAAATGAAACTCGACCTCAGCATATCAGCGGGAACCATGCGGTCGGTAAGGAAGATGGCCTCCTTGGGACAGGCCTCCTCGCACAATCCGCAATAGATGCAACGAAGCATGTTGATCTCGTACACGGAAGCGTATTTCTCCTCACGATAAAGGCTCTCTTCGCCCTTCTTGCGCTCTGCAGCGGTCATGGTGATGGCTTCTGCAGGACACGCCACAGCGCAAAGTCCACACGCGGTGCAATTCTCCCTGCCCTGCTCGTCGCGCTTGAGCACATGCCAGCCCCGGTAAACCGGTGCGACCGGACGATGCTGCTCGGGGTACTGCACAGTCGCTTTTTTTCGGAACAGGTGGCGTATGGTGATGGTGAGTCCGCAAAGGATGGCCGGGAGATACATTTTCTCCCAGAAACTCATCTGCTTGTTGACTACGATTTCCGAACGGTTGGTGAGTTGCATG
>JAULUX010000119.1:1505-6811 GCA_032111385.1 Bacteroidia bacterium | reverse complement strand
AAGGTACCATCGGCATCGCCTACAATGCGGAGCCCGTGATGGAATCCGGCTACACCATGCAGCCTTACACCTTTGGAAGCGCCCTGTCTTTCGGCACTTCGGATGCGATGGAGGCGCTCGTATCGAACGTCAAGGGGTTGCGACGGATCTTCACCGGCGATGAAAAGGCCACTGATTCGGTTCAGGGTCCCATCGGTATCGCCACGATTTACGGTGGCGTATGGGACTGGGCCCGATTCTGGGCCATCACCGGACTGCTCTCGATGGTACTGGCCTTCATGAACATGCTGCCGATTCCGGCTTTGGATGGGGGACATGTCATCTTCCTGCTCATCGAAAGCATTTTCGGATTCAAATTCAGCGACAAGGTGATGGAGCGTGCCCAGGTGGTAGGCATGGTCATCCTGCTTTCTTTGATGGTTTTCGCCGTTGGTAATGACGTGTGGAAACACATCCTGAATTAACCCCGCCTGTTGACAAATGAAGTTTTGTGCCCGAGATCATACGGACAGTCGCCGGTAATTTTACCCCATGCGAAACGTATTCCTTATCCTGCTTACCCTACTTCCTTTTACCACACTTTTCGCGCAAATAGACAGTGCGAAGAAGGTGAGCATTCTGCTCATCCCCTATTCTCCCGAATACTACCTCAGCGATGCCGAGAAAGACATTCTGGATGCCTCTGCAATAAGCCAGTCGGAACTGCACGAAGCTTTCCGGAAAAGCCTCGATCTGAAATTGAGCGCCGAGTTGGAAACGCTCGGCTCTTGCAGGAGCATGCTTTCCGACACCAGTCGTTCCGGAAAAATGAAACTGGGGCGGTACTATTACTCCACCGGCTATTCCTACCAGGAACCTGTCGGCAAGCGGGTTGCCCGCGAATCGGAGCTACCCAAGGCAAAGAAGAAAAACAGCGGCGGATCCAGCCAGCACACCGCTCCCCAATCGATCACCACGCGCGGCGATTCGAAATACATGCGTGCCACGCCATCGGATACGATCGTCATGAAGCAACTTCGTTCATCTACGGCGAGCGACTACATCGTCAGTATCAACCAGTTCGAGATCAAAACGAACTACAATACCTGTTTGGACATCGCCAACAAGATTTACAGAAGGGAAGTGATCGTTCACTATTCGGTATTCGATGTTAACGGTAAAGAGGTCCTTGGAAACTACGCCGTAGCCTTCTTTCCCTCCAACACCAACCGCTACGGCGACATTGTGGAGCGGTGTTTTCCGGAAATAGCACGAGAGATCACCACGAACATCAAGTCACAAACGGGTAAAAAATAACGCAAAGGACATCCTCGCCCGTTTGAACTTCCTGTTCTTGTATGTATCATTGCACATCCAAAATCAATCCCATGAAAAATTATGCCCTGATCCTCTTGCTTGCTGCTGCAACAGTGATCTCTTCCTGCAGCAAAGATGATGACGACAACACCGGTGGCGGTGGAGGCGGTGGTGGAACCACTGCTACCAACACCAGCAAGCTATGCAACAAGAACTGGAAATTGGTTTCTTTCAAACTGAATGGCATCGACGTCACCTCCCAGTTCTTCCAGCCGTGCGACCTCGACGATTTCTCCCGTTTCCTGGTAGACAGCACCTACACGGCTGATGAAGGTCCCACCAAGTGCGACCCTGCCGATCCCCAAACCTCTACCGGTACCTGGGGCTGGGCGGCCAGTGAAACCAAACTGATCATCGATGGTGACACCTCAAACGTCATTACCAATTCGGGCACTAGCTTGAAGTTGGGTGTAACCGATCCAACTCTTGGTACCATTGAATTGACCTTCGGTCTGTAATCCAAAAAGTTTATTCAAAAATTAGAAAAGCCTGGTCGAAACCGGGCTTTTCTAATTTTAATGAGGGAATAATTGCTTTGTTAGCCGTAATGATGCTCAACCAGATGAATTGGAAGCCAGGATTACTTTACAACTAGAACGGTAAATGGGGAAATCATCAAAAGTTCCAACCAAAAATACTTGTTCGAGCCTTGATGGTAAAGCGTAAAAGACAGCCATTTTCTCAAACTGATTATCGGCTTATTATTCACAACCAACAATACACAGAAATGTAAAGCCGGAGGCCCGCTAATGGACACCCCGGCTTTACATTTTACTAGCTGAATATTTTTACTTGCCTCCAAAAACATAAGCGGCACGGATGCCAATGTAATCGAAGCTGGTACCCTCAGTGGGGATGATCTGATAACGCAGACCCAGGTCGATATTGTTCCCTACGCAGTAACCGATACCGGGAGCAAAACCGAAATCCGACTCGGATCCGCCGTCGAAGGTGAACATGTGCAAGCCCAATTCAGCCGATGCATACAAGCCTGTCCAAGACTCCTTGAAGTAGTATTTTCCACCGACCTGAATCGGAATTATAGTGGTGGGATCTGGAGTGAACTTAGTGACGCCACCGAAAGGGCCAAGATCAATGACAATTTCTTTGGCTGTGAACGACTGATATCCTACTGTACCGGTCAAACCGATCTTGTCAGCGACAGCGTACTCATACCTGGCAGTCACTCCATAACCCAATGAGTAGAAGTCCCCGTTGTCTCCCATAGGCAAGCCCAACTCCAAGCCAGCAGAGAAGCGACCGGATTGAGCGTTAGCGGTAAATGCGGCCATGGCCAATGCGAATACTAGTGCAATTTTTTTCATGTGGTTTTCTTTTTGTTGTAACAACAAATGTATTGGAAATAGTTTTTAGAGCAAAAAATACAACAGATTTCGCACTCCTTTTATTAACAATTTACTGTTTAAGCAGTCTTTGATTAATCTTAATTACTTAAAAACTTGAGATTAGTATAACAATCCCCGTTTACGTAAACACTGTATACAGTTTTATGAATCAGACTAATCTTGACAAATTATGACAAATATCATAGCCCAGCACTTTTGAAAAGTTTGAGTGAAACCCAGCTCTCACTATTCTATTATATTGATTTTCAGTTATTTAATCGACACTCAAAAGATTTCAACCCTCGATATTCATTTTGACAATACATTTGCCACCAACCAAACCCAAAAAGCAATGAAGAAAAGCTTATTGATCCTAGCATTGTGCGCCGGTGTATCTGCATCCGCACAGGACATGAATTCAAAGAAAGGAACTGCTATCCTGCCTGAGTCAGGTGACTGGAGCATCGGCATCAGCGCCAACTCGTTCCTGAACTACGCCGGCAACCTGATGAACGGTAGCAACACTGCTCCTTCTTTCGATTGGGCGAACAACCAAGTCATCACCGGCAAAATGATGAAGGATGCCAACACGGCTTACCGTGCAATGGTTCGTATCGGACTGACCTCTACTACTTCCGAGCAACAAACAGTTACTTTCCCTGACGATCTCGGAGCTTTCTCTGTAGATTCAATTGAAGTTAAAAACTCCGCTACCAATATCACCATCGGTGCCGGTATCCAGAAATACCGCGGCAAAGGTCGTCTGCAAGGTATCTATGGTGCTGAAGCGATGATCACTCTTGGTGGTGCTAAAGAAACCTGGGATGGTTCAGACGAGACCCTGGGCGCACTCAGCATTGAAGACAACAAAGGTGGAATCTTCGGACTTGGTGTTCGTGGCTTCATCGGTGTAGAATATTTCTTTGCTCCAAAGATGTCACTCGGTGGTGAGTTCGGATGGGCTATCGGCCTCTCCAGCCAAGGTGCTCGTGAAATCACCGGATCAGTTGACGGCGAAGCTATTGACACCTACACCGTATCTGGCAAATCCTCAACTTTCGGACTTGATACCGACAATGTCGGTGGTAACATCAACCTGAACTTCTATTTCTAATAGAACCCACAGTATTGAAAAAGGCTCCGGAAACGGGGCCTTTTTCTTTCTTACCCTACCTCAAACAAGCCATTTCGGTAAATCCTATACCTTTACACAAGTACCATCCTGCTGCTTGCCGTGTCTGAAAGTTTTGAAATCAAGCTCCCCCAATTCGAAGGTCCGTTCGACTTACTCCTCTTTTTCATTGAGAGGGACGAACTGGACATCCACGATATTCCCATTGCTCGCATCGCGAACGACTTTTTCGAATACATGCACCATGCCCAACAGATGAACATCGAGTTGGCCAGCGAGTTCATCCTCGTGGCCGCCACACTGATGCGCATCAAGGCCAAGCTGTTGCTGCCGCGATACGAGAAAGACGCAGACGGCAACGAGGTGGATCCACGCCAGGACCTGGTGCGTCAGCTGCTCGACTACAAGCAGTTCAAGCAGGCTGCTGAGGAACTGCGTGTGATGGAAGACGAGCGCCTGATGCGCTTCCAGCGCGGCAATCTCCAGCAGGAACTTGCCAAGATGGCTACCACCACCGAAACGGGCTATGCCGGGGAACTCAACCAGCTAACGCTATACCGCCTCATCGCCACCTTCGAAAAGGTGATGCAGCGCTTTGATGATGCACAAAACCGGGTGGTGCACACCATCGTGCAGCCCCCCTTCACCATCGAGAACCAGAAGGAGTACATCCGCTCACGACTGGTAAACAAGCCTCAATGCAATTTCATCGACATCTTCGAGGACTGTACAAGCAAGCTCCACGCGGTGTTCACTTTCCTGGCCTTGCTGGAACTTCTGCAGAATAAATCCCTGCTGATCTTCATGGGCGACGGCTACAATAATTTTGTCATCAGCACACCCGAAGCCGCCCCGGAAAGCAGCGAGGAACCCAACGAAGAATCCACAGGGGATGCATCTTGACGGGAAAGAAGTCCTGAAGCATTTTTCACCGAAACGGATCCTCTGGCCGGTCCTGATCGGTTTGCTGGTGACCGCCTGGCTCTTTTTCAAGGATTTCGACCCGGCCGTATTCGAGGGCATCACCTGGACCACCTCCTCCACTTTTTGGATCTTGATGGCCGTTGTATCGGTCGTGATCCGCGACTGGGCCTACATGGTGCGGATACGCATCCTCACCGAAAACCACCTCGACTGGAAACGATCCTTCGTGGTGATCATGCTTTGGGAATTCAGTTCGGCGCTGGCCCCGGGCATGATGGGCGGTGGGTTCATCTTCGCCATTTTCATCCTGAACCGCGAGGGCATCAATATGGGGCGCAGCATCACCGCCATCATGAATTCCTCGTTCCTGGACGGCATTTTCCTGGCCGTGATGGCTCCCTTGGTGTACTTCACCGCCAGCAAATCAGCTCTCTTCTCGGGTATACACCTCGAGGGCAGTCTGGGAAACAGCATCTTCTACACCTTCTGGACGGTGTATTTCCTGATCCTCGCCTACAAGTTGTTTGTGGCCTACGCGCTGTTTGTGA
>JAULUX010000119.1:0-1489 GCA_032111385.1 Bacteroidia bacterium | reverse complement strand
CTTGGGCTCTTCTCGGTGCCGCTGTTACGGCGGTGGAAGACCGGAGCCGTTGAAACGGGCGATCAACTGGTCATTGCGTCGAACGGACTCAAAGGGAAAAGCTGGAGGTACTGGGCCTGGTCCATTGGAGCCACCTTCGCGTCCTGGTCGGCGCGGTATTCCATCGTCAACTGCATCCTGCATGCGTTCCCTACCGGCAAAGCGGTAGACGATTATGTGGTGTACGGCAAGCAGGTGATCATGGGCATCATTATTTTGTTGAGTCCCACCCCGGGGGGCAGTGGCCTCGCCGAGTTCATGTTCACGGACTTCCTTGGTGAATTCATTGCGAAGGGACTCGCACCGAGTTTGAGCATTTTGTGGAGGATGTTGAGTTACTATCCATACTTGTTTATCGGAGCGATTTTACTCCCAAGGTGGATACGGAAATACATCAAGATGGAACGGTTGAAGCTTTGATTTAAATCCGCAACTTAAACGCAGCGTTCGCCGAGATCAGCAACGAGCGCAGCGACAACCGGGTTGATTCAACACAACCTAAATACGGGAGGATTCCGTTGAAATCGATCACTGCGTTCGCCGCAAAACGCCGCGATCTTTGCGTTTAAATTACGGATCCGGAAATGGGAATAGCAGCAATAATAGAGGGTCGTTATTCGACCCTTCGACAAGCTCAGGGACCCGTAATTTGGAACCGACTACCGACAACTGACAACTGACAACCGACTACGCCGCTGGCTTCGGTGGTTCCATTACCGCACCACACGCCTTGCACGTACGCAGGTCTTCGGAAGCGTAAAAGCGGTTCATCACGTCGGGCAATTGTCTTTCGATGTCCTTTAGCGCGAAGTATTCTTCATACAGCTTGTGGTTGCACTTTTCACAAAACCACATGCATGCATCTTTCTCGTTCTCGTCGCGGTAGCGCTCAATTACCAAACCGATGGTGTTGGGGCCTCGCCTGGGGGAATGCGGCACACAACGTGGGAGAAGAAACATCTCCCCTTCACGGATATGGATTTCGCGGGGTTTGCCGTCTTCCTGGATAGTGACGGTGATATCGCCTTCCAGCTGATAGAACAACTCTTCGGCTTCCTCCCAATGGAAATCCTTTCGGGAATTGGGACCACCGACCACCATCACGATGAAGTCATCGTTCAGTTTGTACACCTGCTGGTTCATCACAGGGGGTTTCAGCAGATGGCGGTTCTCATCGATCCACTTCTTGAGGTTAAACGGGGCGGCGATTGACATGGGATGCTCTGTTAAGGACTACGAATGTACGGAATCGGGGATGGAAGACAAAAGCCTACAGATCGACATGCAGCGTCCTGCAAGCTGACTTCCTGATTATCTTCGCTTCACCAATGGATATCAGTCTTCATCACAAACGCGCCCTGGTTTGCGGCAGCACGCAGGGCATCGGACAAGCCACCGCCCTTGAACTCGCATCGTGCGGAGCCTCTGTCGTACTCCTTGCCCGCAACGA
>JAULUX010000118.1:0-5082 GCA_032111385.1 Bacteroidia bacterium | reverse complement strand
CTGGATGATCCTGAAAAGGGATTGGAAGCGCGGAAACTATTTTCCGATGCAAAAGCCATGTTGCAACGGATTGTCGAGGAGCGATGGCTGAAGGCCAGTGCGGTCATCGGCCTGTTTCCCGCAAACACGGAAGGGGATGATGTTGTGTTGTATTCTGACGAAACCCGTTCTGAAGGACTTGCTATACTGCATACGCTGCGTCAACAAACCCGGAAGCCCGAGGGACAGTACAACGAGGCCCTGTCGGATTTCATCGCTCCCGTTTCGTCAGGAGTACACGATCATGTCGGGTTATTCGCATTAACCACCGGTCACGGTATTGATCAACGTGTAAAGGATTTTGAACGGGCTCACGACGATTACAATGCCATATTGCTGAAGGCACTAGCCGATCGCCTCGCAGAAGCATTTGCAGAACGGCTGCACGAAAGAGTCAGGAAGGAATATTGGGGTTATGGAAAGGCAGAGGAACTTGATAATCTGCAATTGATTCAGGAGGAATACATGGGGATACGTCCGGCACCCGGATACCCTGCACAACCTGATCATACAGAGAAAAACACGATTTGGGAACTGATGAATGTAGAGGCCAAAACCGGAATCAAGCTTACAGAAAGTTTGGCCATGATTCCAACGGCAGCTGTCAGCGGCCTGTACATTTCCCATCCCGATTCCCATTACTTCGGACTTGGCCGGATCAGAAAAGACCAGGTGAATGATTATGCCCTGCGCAAGGGGATTCCGGTTGAAACAGCAGAAAAATGGCTCGGTCCGGTTTTGGGTTACGATTCCGAATGAAATGTTTCACATGGAAAATGAATAAAGAATACAACTCAGTGAATAAAAAAAGACCGCCCCAAGGAGCGGTCTTTTTTTATTGTTCTGAAATCGATTACTGAGCAGCAGGAGTTGCAGCAGCAGCGGAATCAGTAGCAACAGCAGCAGTAGTGTCCATTGCAGGCTCAGCAGGAGCTTCAGCGGGAGCTTCAGCAGGAGCTTCAGTAGCAGTTGCTTCAGTTGACTCTTCAGCGGGTTTGGAACCACAAGCAGACAGGGCTACAACGAATGCTGCAGCGGCGAAGAAGGTTGCAATCTTTTTCATTTGGTTTTTGTTTGGTTGTTTGTTTGAACTTATCCGTTAATTCCGGCAGGGCGCAAATGTAACCCAATTGAAATTTAATAATCCAACATCAAAACATTAAGTAATTGATTTTCAGCAATAAAATTAATGTTGACGCATCTTTAGAAGGTGTTTTTATACGGAAATTTGGCCTGCCCGGGGTTACCTTCCCTCGGAAACGGGATTAATGTATGGAATCCATGATACCACTTCGGTCTGTTGATCAGGATGAACTCATCATCGCCCTTCGCAGCGGGGATGAACAGGCTCTACGGCAGGTCTATAGAGCCCATTATACCATGGTCGTGAACATGGTCACGAACAACGCGGGCAGCCTCCAGGAAGCCAAGGATGTCTACCAGGAAACAATCATTGTTTTCTACGAGAATATCCGGCGGGAGGGATTTGAGTTGAATTGCCGACTCAAAACTTACCTCTACTCGGTGGCCCGAAGGATATGGTTGAAGCAGTTAGAGAGAAAGAAGAAGTTCAATGGCCGGATCGAAGATTCCGATGAGTTTGTTGAGCTTGGAATGGATGAGGAGAGTCGGCGCGAGGAGCAGTTCGCTGCCATGCATGTGGCCTTGGAATCTTTGGGAGAGCCGTGTCGGTCCATCCTCAAGGATTTCTATTTGAACAAGCAGAGCATGGATGAAATTACGTTGAAGTTCGGATACACGAATACTGACAATACAAAGAATCAAAAATATAAATGCCTGAAGCGACTGAAAAAACTGTTTTTCGATGCGCTCCCGGCGTCAAACGAATAGGAGGTCTGAATGTCCTTAAGAATGGATAAACTGGAATTGGTCGAGCGCTATTGCACCGGCCTTTTATCACCTGTTGAGCTTAGCATATTTGAGCAATGGCTATCCAACGATTCCGAACTTATGCGGGAAGTCGATGAGTACCGTAAGCTCACCGGAGTATTGGAGGCCTATTCTCAAAGGCAGGATTTGAAAAAACGGGTTGCGGAACTTGACGCCGAAATGGAGAGCGACCAATTCCGTTTCCATGCATCGCTCAAAAAGGTGGCTGAGGGAGAACAGTCCCGGTACGATGGTATGGACAGTTTGATCCGCAAATACCGGTGGCGTCTGGTTGCAGCTGCCATTTCCGTATTGTTGATCAGTGCGGCCATCGGATTGTTCGGTATTTATGGGGCCGGCGGCGGTAAAACACAAAGTGCCTATCAGGAGTTACGCAGGGAGGTCGAAACCATCAAGCGCAAGCAGAATGCCTTGTTGTCCGGAAAGTCCTTGACGAAAAAAGACGAAGCGGCCGCGCCTGCATTGAAAACCTACATGGGTACGGGAGTAGCCATCGATAAGCAAGGTTATCTACTGACCAGCCACCACGTCGTGTCCGATGCAAAGAGTATTCATGTGGCCAATGTTGCGGGCGAGCCGTGGAAAGCAAAAGTTGTTTATACCAATGCGGAACTTGACCTGGCCGTGCTCCTGGTCGAAGATGCCGGTTTCAAGGGCTTCTCGGACATGCCATTCGCCATGCTACGTACGGAGGCCGACCCCGGCGAGAAGGTCTATACACTCGGATTCCCCCGTGAAGACATGGTTTTTGGTGAGGGCTCTGTCAGTTCAAGAACCGGCTTTGAGGGTGATTCGTCATCCTATCAGATCAGTATTCCGGTAAACCCCGGTAACTCCGGTGGACCCCTGTTCGACAACGAGGGGAATCTGCTTGGCATCATTTCCGGTAGGAATACGAGTGCAGAAGGGGCCTCGTTTGCCGTAAAGTCAAGCCGGATTGCAACTGATCTTCAGGAGTCGGCTGATTTGAAATTGGGATTGCCTAAGAGAAAGGCGCTTCGCGGCTTGGAGCGTACCCGTCAGGTGAAGAAGATCAGCGAGTTCGTCTTCATGGTCCATGTGACCAACTGAGTTCATTCCGGATTGACCTCACAGTGCATTTTTCAGAAATGAGCCCTGTGTCATATCCGTTAAAACGCCTGGTCAGGATGCCTTTCTTACCTTTGCTCGGTTCTCCCCGCCGGCTCATGTACTGCAACTTCATCCTTCGCATCTTCATTTTCGTGTTGATTTTTTCAATGTGCAGGTTGGAGGCCGTGGCACAGAAAGCATGGTCGCTGCAGGAATGTGTGGATTATGCTCTGAAGAACAACCTTGCGGTGAAACGCGGTGAAGTGTCTGCGGAACTTGCTGATGTGAATTTTCAGCAAAGCAAGTTTGCGCGTCTTCCCACCCTGAACGCATCGGCGGGACGTAATTGGAATTTTGGTCGTACCATCGACCCGTTCACCAATCAGTTCACCACGAGCCAGGTCGAATCTGACAATCTTTCGCTCAACTCCTCACTCGTCCTATTCAACGGCTTCCAATTGAGGAATACGCTTCAGCAAAGCCGACTTGAGTTCATGGCCGGCCAGCACGATCTTCAAAAAATCAAGAACGATATCTCCCTGAATGTGGTTTCTGCATACTTGCAGGCGCTTTATGCCAAGGAGCAATTGAAGGTGGCCGAGGACCGGTCGGAACTTGCCAAGCAGCAGCAGGTTCGCGTCCGTCGTATGGTTGAAAACGGTGTGATGGTACAGGGGAACCTCCTGGATGCTACGGCTCAATCTGCTACCGAGGAACTTGCACTTGTCTCTGCCCAAAATCAGGTGGACATGGCGCGACTCGCACTTGCTCAACTTTTGCAATTGACAACGGTGGGCGATTTCGACGTGCTGGATCCTCAGGTGGGCATACCGGGACAATCGGCTGTGGACCGAACTGTAGAGGAGATCTATCTGCTTTCGCTGCGGTTTCTTCCTGAAGTACATGCCGCGGACACTCGAATGCAAAGCGCTGAGAAAGGAGTGGTCATCGCCCAGGGCGCCTTTGCTCCCCGCTTGACTTTATTTGGTCAGCTGAGTACATTTTATGCCTCCAGTAACAAGAGGATCACGGATGGTAGTCTGATCGGATATGCGCCTGACGGAAGCTTCATCAATACCGGTTTTGATACGCTACCTGTGCTCTCTCCTTTGTTCGATTATAACTTGGAAACCAATCCTTACAGAACCCAACTCGATCAGAATCTCAATCGCGCTGTTGGTGTGTCCATGTCGATCCCACTGTTCAACGGATTGAATACACGATCGGCTTTGCGAAGGGCCCGTTTAAACCTCGAGAGTGCGAAGATCAACAAGGACCAAACCCGTAACCAGGTCTTCCAGAGCATTCAACAGGCCCATACGGACGCCAAGGCGGCGGGTAAACGCTATGAGGCTACGAAAGGCAGTGTGGAAGCCTTCGAAGCAGCCTTTCAGTATGCTCAGAAGCGCTTCGATGCGGGAGTCATCCAATCACTCGAATACCTGACCGCAGTGAATAACCTCACCCGCTCAAGGATCGATCTTCTCCAAGCAAAATACGACTACATCTTCCGGCTCAAGGTGCTGGATTTTTATGCCGGAATTCCGTTGACCTTTTAAATAATCCGTAAGTATGTCCAAGAAAAAAACAACCTGGGTGAGAATCAGTATCGTTGCTGCCATCCTGCTTATCGGTGCTGTCGTCGCCAAGCGTGCAGGATGGTTCGGCGATGGTGATAAACTGAAGGTGTTCACCGTGAAGGTGGAACGGCTCGATATTGTCGAGACCGTTTCCGCAAACGGCAAGGTTCAGCCTGAGGTCGAGTTGAAAATCACTGCGGATGTGAGCGGCGAGATAACGGAGCTCAATGTGCGCGAAGGTGATGTTGTGCGAAAAGGCACATTGCTGTGCCGTATCAATCCCGAAGTCTATATCTCTTCTCAAGAGAGGGCGCAGGCTGCAGTCAACACGTCGAAGGCCAACTTGTTGAACAGCAAGTCGCGGCTTACACAGGCGCGTGCGCAGTTTGAACAGTCCCAGCTCAATTTCGACCGTAACCGTAAGCTATTCGATGAGAAGGTGATCTCGGCGGCTGAATTTGATAATATCCGTTCCTCCTAC
>JAULUX010000117.1:0-5053 GCA_032111385.1 Bacteroidia bacterium | reverse complement strand
AGATCCACAGATGAACCATAAGTCAGCTGCCCCCTGAACAGCACATTTAAATTGGCCTGTGCCAAGCTCACCAATGGAAGAAAAAGAATCAGAAAAGGGATAAGTAACCTCCAGGGCATGGTCGTACCGATAGCAGACCCTAACTTACGATAAAATCTGCAAACTTCAAATGACCGGCCTGAATCATCAGACACTTACCAGGCAAAACTCCTTAAGCCTGGCCACTGCATAGTCCACCTCGTCTTTTGTATTGAACTTGCTGAAGGAAAAACGAATTGCGGGCCTGTTGGGATCGGCCTGGATGGCTTGCAAGACATGCGAACCCACGTTACTACCGGAGGAACAAGCACTACCTGCTGAACATGCAATACCGGCAATATCGAGATTGAAAAGAAGCATTTCACCATTATCAGAAGGCGGAAAACTGACATTAAGCACAGTGTACAAACCATTATCAGGAAGAATGTCTCCATTGAAAAGTAGACCGGGCACTGCCGATTGAAGAGAATCAGCCATGTATTGTTTCAAACCGGAAACTGATTGACGGTCCGCCTCCAAATGTTCGCAAGAAAGCTCCAAAGCCCTCGCAAGTCCGACAATTCCATACACGTTCTCGGTACCCCCACGCATGTTTCGTTCCTGGGCACCGCCGGTGATCATGGGATGGATTTTAACCGAGTTGCGGATAAAGATGAAACCCACTCCCTTCGGACCATGGAATTTATGAGCAGCACCCGTGATGAAATCGACCGGTGTGACGGATAGATCGATGGGAAGGTGCCCCATGGTTTGAACGGTATCTGACTGAAATAGCGCATCGTATTTCTTGCAAAGAAGCGCCACATCGTGAAGAGAAATCAGCGTACCGATCTCATTGTTGGCGTGCATGAGCGACACCAACGTTTTCCGGCTACGATTGTTTTCTAGCAAACGCTCGAGATCCGCAAGATCGACGTGCCCTTGCGTATCCACCTTGACCAGGCTCAACAGAATCTTTCCACGCTCAGCCAGCTCTTCCACCGTATGAAGAATCGCATGATGCTCGAGGGGTGAGGTGATGATGTGCTCTACGCCAAGATCGCTGACAGAGGAACGGATGGCCATATTATCTGCTTCGGTACCACCGGAGGTGAAAAAGATTTCAGCAGGTGACGCTTTCAACAGATTAGCGACTTTCTTTCGCGAGGCCTCAATCAGTGCACGCACTTCCCTGCCGTGTGAGTGTATCGATGAAGGATTACCGTAAAGGTCTTTCAGCACTGGGACCATGGCGTCAACAACCTCGGGATGTACAGGTGTTGTCGCAGCGTTATCGAAATAGACTTTCATGAAGATACCGATCAGGATTTAGCCAACATGGAGGATAGGATATCCTTGATGTCGGCTATGAGTTTTGATGCCAGGGCCTCGGCCGTTGTTTGCGAACTGCTTTCGGAATAGATGCGGATGATGGGTTCGGTGTTTGAACGGCGCAAGTGCACCCACTCCTTATCGAACTCGATCTTGACACCGTCAACCGTATTCATGGGCTGGCGGTTGTATTTTTCCATCACACTGCGCAGAATATGATCCACATCCGCCTCGGGAGTAAGCTCGATCTTGTTTTTGGAAATGTGATAATCGGGATAGGCAGACCGCAGCATGGAGCAGGATTTACCGAACCGGGCAAGGTGTGTCAGGAACAGGGCGATGCCGACCAGGGCATCACGGCCATAATGCAACTCGGGATAGATGATTCCGCCGTTGCCTTCGCCTCCGATCACTGCACCGGTCGCCTTCATCATTTCAACCACGTTCACTTCGCCCACAGCCGAGGCTGCATATTGACAGCCGTGCTTTTCGGTGACATCCCTGAGGGCCCGGGTGGAAGACAAATTGGAAACCGTGTTGCCGGGGGTGTTCTTCAGCACGAAGTCTGATACGGCAACGAGGGTATACTCTTCCCCGAACATTTCTCCGTCTTCGCAAACAATTGCAAGTCGATCCACATCGGGATCCACCACGAATCCAAGGTGCGCGTGCTTTTTCAGGACTTCGCGTGAAAGATCGGTCAGGTGTTCCGGTAACGGTTCGGGGTTGTGTGGAAAATGACCATCGGGGGTACAGTACAACTCATGTATCTCCTTCACGCCCAGCTCACGTAATAATAGCGGAACAGCGACTCCACCCGAAGAATTCACAGCATCGACCACAATACTGAATCCGGCTTTGGAGATCGCGTCCCGGTCGACAAGCGGAAGAGCAAGGATAGAATCGATATGGCGACTGATCGCATTTTCATCCGGTGTAACAGTCCCTAACGCATTCACATCGGCATAGGAGAACGCATCGTTATCCGCCAGTTGAAGCACCTGTTCGCCGTCGGAGCCGGATATGAACTCCCCTTTCTCATTCAGCAGCTTCAGCGCGTTCCATTGCTTAGGGTTATGGCTGGCCGTTAGGATGATGCCGCCTTGCGCACCATGGTGCACTACCGCCATTTCGACCGTGGGGGTTGTTGACAGACCGGTATCGACCACGTCGATACCCAAACCACACAGTGTTGAGCAGACAATGCCGGAAACCATCGGACCGGAAATACGGGCATCCCTGCCGATCACCACTTTGCAGCGCGTACCGGGGTGCCGTGAGATCACCCATGTTCCGTAAGCCGAAGCAAAACGGACAATGTCCAAAGGCGTTAGTCCCATTCCCGGACTTCCGCCCAATGTCCCACGGATACCGGAGATGGATTTGATCAGCGTCATAGATTGAAGGGGGAATTATGAACTTGCATTAACAAAGATAAGATTTGGATTTCAGCGATACCAACAGGACATCCGATCACGCTTTGATCTGGTGGCCCATCTTATCGCGTTTCGTCTCGAGGTAGGCCCGGTTGTGCGGATTGGGAGCAACTTCAATCGGAATGCGGTCGACGATCTCAAGCCCATAACCGATGAGTCCGGCCCGTTTGGTTGGGTTATTCGTCAGCAGGTTCATCTTCCCAACGCCGAGATCGCGCAGAATCTGTGCCCCTACACCATAGTCGCGTTCGTCCATTTTGAAGCCAAGCTCCAGGTTGGCTTCCACCGTATCCTTTCCCTGCTCCTGCAACTTGTAGGCCTTAAGCTTGTTCAGCAAGCCGATACCACGCCCTTCCTGGTTCATATAGAGCAAAACGCCTTTGCCGGCTTCTTCAATCATCTCCAGGGCTTTATGAAGCTGAGGACCGCAATCGCAACGGCATGAACCGAAGATATCGCCGGTCATGCATGATGAATGCACGCGCACGAGGACAGCCTCGTCTTTTGTCCATTCCCCTTTCACCATGGCCAGGTGCTCCTGACCGGTAGAGCTGTGCTTGTAGGCGAGCAAACTAAAATCACCATATACTGTAGGCATCTGTACAGAAACCACACGCTCGATGTCGGATTCGATCTCCAGCCGGTACTTGATCAGGTCCTCTATGGAAATGATCCGCATTTGGAAACGGGCGGCGATGGCCATCAATTCCGGTAAACGAGCCATGGATCCGTCTTCGTTCATGATCTCGACAATCACACCACTCGGTTCGAAACCGGCCATGCGGGAAAGATCGGCAGCGGCCTCGGTATGACCGGCCCGGCGTAGCACACCACCGTCCTTGGCCCTCAGGGGAAAAATATGACCCGGCCTGCCCAGGTCATCCGGGCGTGTTTCGGGGTCGATCAATGCCTGTATGGTTTTGGAGCGATCGGAAGCAGAGATGCCGGTAGTGCACCCTTTGCCAAGCAGGTCGACGGAAACGGTGAAAGCCGTTTCATGCGAGGAGGTATTGTTGCTGACCATGCTGGGCAATTCCAGTTCTTTACAGCGCTGGTCGGTGAGCGAAATGCATATCAATCCTCTGCCGTGCGTAGCCATGAAATTGACCACTTCGGGAGTCGCGTGGCGGCTGGCTACGAGGAAATCACCTTCATTTTCGCGGTCTGCATCATCCACAACGATCACCACCTTTCCGTTGCGTATATCTGTCAGGGCATCCTCTATCCGATCCAGTCTAAATTCCATATTCATCTTTCCAGCTGCAAAGGTAGGCAATGGCAGCAGGCCTGAAGGCGAAAACGGGGGTACTTTTCCCCTCCATCAGAACCATATCAATCAAATTTTAAATGCTGAATAACAGCACATTACAAAATACTCACGGATTCTCTTTGAAAAACTGCAACCCTGTACAAATCGATGCGTTCAAGACCCCAGTAAGCAGTTCAGTTCACTGCACGTTCTAACAAAGGTTTAAGATAGGGTTTTGTTTGGTTTAGGTTGATGTCAGAAATCGGGTAGCCCCGTAAGGCTACCCGACCTGACAGAACAAGACGACAGCCCGAAGAAAATAAGGTGCTCAGCCGCGTTAAACGGCAGACCCGAAGATTTGGTTTTGGTGTTTTAGGTTGATTGTCAGTATAAAGGACAGCCCCGTAAGGCTGTCCTGAACTGACATTTTATGCAGTCGTCAAAATCGCAGTAGCCTCAGGAAACCCCTTCCGGCTTCTTTTTCAGTGCGAGGATCGAAAAATCGGTTTCGACCCGTCGAATTGTGTTCGACAATCTGCCCAAGCCGGAAACGGTCATCTCCACCACATCTCCATCCTTCAGCCATTGCGGCTGGTAGGCAGAATCATTCAACAGACCGGTACCATTGAGTTCAAGAAAACAACCTGTCCCCACAGTGCCCGACCCGATCACATCGCCGGGAAGGATATCCGCTCCATATGCGCAACGCTCAATGATTTCGGCAAAGGTCCAATCCATCTGGGCCACGTTGCCATGGCTCACCTGTACCCCGTTCACAAAACACTTCATTTCGAGATCGTAGCGATCGCCCGTATGTCCGGTTTTTGCGGCAACCTTGCTGGATTGCAGTTCATCGGGAGTCACCAGCCATGGACCGATCACCGTAGAGAAGTCCTTTCCTTTGGCGGGCCCCAGGTTGAGTTTCATCTCTTCCATCTGAAGTGTCCGGGCGCTCATATCGTTCATGATCATGTAACCGGCCACATACTTGTCAGCATCAGCAGCTTTGATGTTTTTG
>JAULUX010000116.1:0-9376 GCA_032111385.1 Bacteroidia bacterium | reverse complement strand
AGTTGTCGATCCGGAATTAGGAAAAGTGAATGAGGGGTTTTGGTTGGTGGATGTGGGTCCATTGTTCCCGAAGGTCCATTTCCATGCTATTAAACTTCCTGAAGCCACGGCGCTGCTATCACTGAAGTTAACCGGATTTCCCGTGCAGGGTTTAGAATTTGCAAAGTCTGCAACAGGGATCGGGTTGATTCGGACAGTATCCGATACGACATCAATACAACCTTTAGAGTTGGTGATTTGAAGCTGTACAGTGTAGTCGCCGAAGGACGAGAATAGATGGTTGGGATTTGTCAAGAACGATGTAGTTGAATCGCCGAAAGACCATTCCCATGCCACAAGAAAAGTACCTGAAATGGTCGTTGAAACATCCGTGAATTGGATTGAGTCGCCAAAGCAGGCGTCCTGCGCTGTGAAAAGCGCGTTTGGTTTTTCTATGACTACGATCTGGCGAGTTACAATTGAATCGCAATCCGTGGGGGATATCGCTTTTAATGCAATGGTATATGTGCCGGGTGAATTGAAAACATGGGTAGGATTCAACGACGTACTGTCCTGAATGCCGTCACCGAAATCCCAGATTCTTTTGTACAGTTGTCCTCCATTTGCTGAAAAAGAACTATCGATAATCTGTAATTGGAATCCTTCGCAAACAGTATCGTCCGGAAGGATGAACCAAGGAAGAGGTTGTTCTGAAACAGTCACTTGTTGGGTGACAGTATCACTGCAGCCGTTAGCACTTTGGGCCACGAGTTCGACTGTGTATGAACCTATGACGCCGGGATAGGTGTGGCTCGGATTGCTCGAGGAGGAGGAGGTCCCGTCTCCGAAATCCCATGATGACGAACTGATTGAACTGGTTGAGCTGGAACTCTGATTTAGAAAAAGGGTGTTTTCTCCGTTGCAGGTGTTCTGGATAACGAAATCGGCATTCGGCGATTCTATGGCTCGGATAGCTCTGGCTATCGTGTCTGTACATCCGTTTACCGATGTGGTGACCAGTTGGATCACGTAATTGCCGGGTTGAAGGTAATCGTGGTTCGCATTGAACTGGGAAGATTGGTTTCCGTCGCCAAAATCCCACTCCGAGCTTAGTGATCCGCCGGTTGGAGAGGTCGACAAGTTCGAAAGCGGAAATGAAACCCCGGTACAAATACTGTCAGGCGAACTCAGCAGAGCAGTTGGATTCGGTTCAATGACAATGCCGGATGTGATTGTTGCTGAATCACCGATCGAGTTGTATATCTTGAGTATGACCTGAAAGTTTCCGGCGTTGGAGTAGATGTGTGAGGGGTTCTGGACTGAACTGGTGGCTCCGTCACCAAATGTCCAGAACCATTGCGTTATGCTACCGGTGCAGGAGGTGCTCTGGTCGGTGAAATCGACGTTGCGTCCCAGACATCCTGTAGAATTCGTGAAATCTGCAGCCGGTGGTAGTATCGCTACCACTGTACTGTCGATGAAAGTGGCAGTTGACCCGTCGGCATAGCGTTCAGTCAGTTCAATATATTGTGCCCCGCTTGTTCCTGAGGCATACTGTAAGGTGGATGGTGACTGACTAGAACTGAAGAACGGTGAAGCATTCGGATTTCCGGCGGGGAAGGTCAGTCGTCTCAAAGCAAAAAGCAGAGTGTTCGAGATTATTCCGTGCCATTCGGAATTCAGTTTTGTGAATTGTATGTTCTTTGGGCCGCTGAATGCACCTCCGAAATCACTATCATAGTCGTATTGAAGACTTGATCCGGGCCCGTCTGAGAAGGTGTAATGGAATAGCCTGTTGTTTTCGGTTACGGTGAACAAATGCCATTGGTTTCCTTCCCTGATGACGCTGATTCCGTTGGGGTCCGTCATATTGACCAGAGGCGTGACCGTTGGGGTGTTTGCAAGACTTGCACCGAAATCGATTCTGTCGATCCTGTCGGTTGCAAGAGAAGAAACGAAGCCGGTATAGTTTCCGCTTTGACAATCGTATACAATTTCAATCCCTGCATTGTTAAAATTACCCGTTTGAATATTCGGCAATAATGGAGTAGGGGTGTTCAAGTAACTTCCATTGAAGGTGAACCTGCTTATTTCGGTAAGTTGGTTTGTTACAAAAAGGTAATCATTAACGATCTTGATTGAAAAAGGACCCGCGAGGTTGGTGCTTCCAAGGTCAGTGATGAGTGGATTGGTTTGCTTGATGGAATCGAACTCCAGGCGCACAATCTTACCGCTTGTGAAAAGGGAAAGGAATCCGATCCATTTGTTGTTCTCCTTTACCATTTCCATGCAGTACGCGAATCCGGAAAAGATTGGGTCTGCAGCGAGGTTGACTATGGTAGGTGTATTGGCCGGCGAGTTTCCGAAATCGTACCGGGTGATGTAGTTCGTGCCACTGTTTGGAACGAATCCGAAGAATTCCCCGCCCTCTTCGATCAGCTTGATTTGCGCCGGGTAATTTAAGGATCCACCACCTGAAATGCTGCTGATGGTAGGAGTTAGATTCAAGTCTCCCAAGCTGAAATCCCAAGACCAGGAGGACGAAATACTGCTACCATTGTTAATCGTCACAGGTAATCCGGGGCAGACACTGTCGGGCAATGAAAATGGCGTGGTGGGACATTGAGAAAAAACACCGGATGAGCTGGCGAGTATGAGGAATGCTAAAACACGGAGGTGCTTCATTATCATTATTTTCGCTTTTTACGAAATTAAGGATAATGGGTTCACTTGGTGACATAGAATTGCTTGTTGCATCCACCAATCCAGGTAAGGTAAAAGAAATTCGTTCCTCGCTGAATAATTGGGTTGACTTAAAGGACCTAAATGCCATTGCTGGGTCTATCGAACTTCCGGAAACTTCAGGTTCGATACATGGCAACGCCGCCCAAAAAGCCATGGCCTGCTGGCAAATAACGGGAATAAACTGTTTGGCTGATGATAGTGGCTTGGAAGTCAATGCTTTAGATGGAAGGCCTGGGGTCGATTCCGCTTTTTTCGCAGGACATCCGCGAAGTGACGACAGAAACATGGTTTACTTGTTGGACCAGATGGAAGGGGTCGTTGACAGGTCGGCCTCCTTCGTTACCGTGATGGCATTGGTGATTGATGGGGAGCTTTTTCTGTTCGAGGGAAGAATAAATGGTACAATTACGAACCGCTGTCAGGGCACAGGCGGTTTCGGTTACGATCCGGTGTTCGTGCCGGAAGGGGAGAACAGGACTTTTGCGGAGATGTCAATTGAAGAAAAGAATAAAATTTCGCACCGTGCGAAGGCTTTGGCCCAAGTGAAGTCATTCCTGGAGAAGATGCATCCAGGTGGAGCTGCCGACTAACAGAAGCGTCTTGATATCTGGACTAAGTGACGTTTTTAGGGGGTAGTGAATTGCCTAACTTTGCTCTATATGGAAAAGATCCGGGTAGGGGTGGTTTTTGGTGGTGGCTCCCGCGAGAGGGAGGTTTCGTTTGCTGGTGGTAGAACGGTTTACGATAACCTCAACAAATCCTTTTTTGAAGCAATTCCCATATTCGTTGATAGCTTCGGCAACCTTGTGTTGTTGAGCTGGGAATGCGTCTATAAGGGTAGTATTCGTGATTTCTACCCTCCTTTTGATGCTCTTCCCTCAAGTCCTCACCAGTTTCAGGTTTATGCAGAGAGCCTGGGGAATCTTGATCGTCAGGAACAGCAGAAGTTGATGAACAAGGTAGGATCTAGAATAGAACCTACCGCTTTGACCGGATTGATCGATTTCGCCTTCCTGTGTTTGCATGGCACCGACGGTGAGGATGGTCGAATTCAAGGTTTACTGGAGTATTTGCGAATTCCCTATTCCGGTTCCGGTATCTTGTCCTCTGCAATCGGTATGAATAAGGCCGTTCAGAGGCAATTCATGCGCTCTGCCGGATTTACTGTTCCTGACTCACTCGAGTTTTCCAGGGAAGATTGGTTGGCAGGTGACTATAATGGTATTTTTAAAAATGTTCTCGAACGGATCGGCTTGCCTTTGGTGGTGAAGTCTGCCAATCAAGGGTCCTCCATCGGTGTGTCAGTAGTTGTTGAGCCGGATCAGATTCAAATGGCAGAGGCTTTTGACAGAGCTTTGTTTATTCGCAGAGTTTCCAGGGCTACTTGGGACAATATGGACTTCGAATCCAAGGTCCAGTGGGTGAGAGAGACTTGCGATATCCGGGAAGGGATTGGTTTGCCCCTCAAAATCGGTAGTCGTACTTTCTATCACCCGGAAGAATTGTTGTCGGTGATGCTGGATCTTTTTTCGGATGAGACCAATGAGCTGATTCTTTTTGCGAAGGAAAGCGAAAGCACTGTTCTGGTGGAAGCCTTTATTCGTGGAAGAGAGTTCTCTTGCATAGTCGTTGAGGACCTG
This sequence comes from Bacteroidia bacterium, assembly GCA_032111385.1. Lineage (GTDB taxonomy): Bacteria > Bacteroidota > Bacteroidia > AKYH767-A > OLB10 > JAJTFW01. The sequence goes on along the minus strand of JAULUX010000116.1, from coordinate 5,012 downwards.
GACGGAGCGCCAGTTGCCTTGCCCCCTACGGAAATCAAAAAAGGGCGGGAGCTCTTCGACTACAGGTCAAAGTATCTGCCGGGACTTTCTCGAAAAATAACGCCGATAGATCTTCCCGAAAAGGAGATCGAGTCCATTCGGTCGGATTGTGAAAGGTTGTTCAAAGAACTTCGTTTCAACGTGTATGCTCGTATCGATGGATTTTACACGGATGATGGCAAAATCATCCTGAACGATCCGAACACCACATCGGGCATGATGCCCAGTTCTTTTTTCTTCCACCAGGCTGCAGAAATCGGATTGAATCCTTCTCAATTCATCACCTACATCATTCATGCTTCCTTGCGTAACAGGATCCGCGATTTCAGACAGGATACCGGTCTAAGTCAAATCCTGAAGAGGTTGGAACAATTCATTGACGCCTCGCATAAATCGGACTCGAAACGCTTGCCTGTAGGTGTTATTCTTGGCGGCTATTCCTCCGAACGCCACATTTCAGTGGAGAGTGGACGGAATGTATTTGAGAAGTTGTCTTCGTCAGACAAATACGAGCCCATACCGATTTTTTTAACCGGTGGTTCAAGTGATTTGAAGCTTTATAGCCTTCCAATCAACATTCTTTTGAAGGACAATGCAGACGATATCAAGGAAAAAATCGAGCATTTTACCGTTCATCCGATAATAACCCGCATTATCCAAAGATGCCACGAACTGACCCTCCGCTTCGGCTCTTTGCGAAACGTTGAATCACCGCGTTTACTGAGTTTTGATGAGTTGAAGAGTATCTGTGGTGTTGTTTTCATCGCACTACATGGTCGTCCGGGAGAAGACGGGTATCTTCAAAAACAGTTGGATAAAACCGGTATTTCATACAATGGCTCCGGTCCGGATTCGTCACAGATTACCATTGACAAGTACACGACCAATGAATTGTTAGCGAAGAACGGGTTGCTTGTCGCCAGGCACAAGCTCGTGACCGAGTTGGAGTGGCTTAGTAATCCGAGCCAATTCATGGATTCCATCCTGAAAGAGTTTTCTTTTCCCTTCATTGCAAAGCCTGTAGATGATGGATGCAGTTCTGCCGTTAAAATCATTCGCTCTAATGAGCAGTTGGATGCTTATGTGCGATTGACCTTCCGCAGTGCTGCGGAGATGGATGCCCGCTTGTGTGATGTTTTACGAATCAAGCCAAAAGAAGAGTTTCCGATGAAGGCGAATATCCTCATCGAAGAACTCATTGGTGCCAATGATGCGCCTCGTTTTATTGAAATTACAGGAGGAATGCTGACCAGTTTGAATGAGACGGGACAACGTACTTATGAAGTGTTTGAAGCGTCAGAGGCCCTGACCGAGGGAGATGTGTTAAGCCTGGAGGAGAAGTTTTTAGCCGGACAGGGTCAGAATATAACGCCGGCCCGTTATGCTGCTAACCCCGATGACAACAAGATTGTATCAGCGTATGTCAAGCAGCAATTCGAAAAGGCAGCCCGTATACTAGACATAGACGGGTATGCGCGAATTGATGCCTTTGTCCGAGTTTTTGGTCCAAAGAGAGTTGAAGTTGTTTTCATCGAGGTGAATTCCTTGCCGGGAATGACTCCTGCCACTTGCATCTTCCATCAAGCGGCCATCGCTCACTATAAGCCATACGATTTCATAGATAAGATCCTTGATTTCGGTATGAAAAGGAGATCCATTCAAAAGGCCTGATCGTCTTCAGATATGTCCAACCTGGTATTGTTCCTTAGGTCTCGTTCATTCCTGATTCAACTGTTGCTTAGTTCGCTGGTTGCTGTTCTGTTGTTGGTAGCCATATATTTTTGGTTGGATAGATTCACCAAGCATGGTGAAACAGTGGTTGTCCCGGAGTTGCGGAACATTCCGTTTTTACGAATTGAAAATCAACTCGAGGGGACTCTCTTCAATTATGAAATCGCCGACTCTTCAGTCTTTTTGATTGATAAGCCTCCCGGGACCATCATTGACCAGGATCCGGCTCCTGGTCAGCTGGTAAAGGAGGGGCGAACGATATATGTGACGGTTACCCGGAAAATCCCTCCCCAGGTTAAAATCCCACACCTGACCGATGTTTCAAGGAGGCAGGCAGAGGCTATTTTAATGTCTTATGGTTTGCGATCCGGAGATGTGATCTATGAGGCGGACGTAGCCAAGGATGTTGTGCTCGGTCTTCGGTTCAAAGGCCGTGAGCTCGGTTTGGGAGATGAGGTTCCTAAAGGTTCTTCAATTGATTTGGTACTAGGTGATGGCAAAGGCAATACCGAAACCGGTATTCCCGTTTTAATCGGATTGACACTTGATGAGGCCCGCTTCGTATTGGAGGCCTCTGGTTTGATTGCAGGTGAAGTTGAGTTTGATGAATCTGTAAGGGATACCACTCTTGCCCGTGTGTTCAGGCAGGAGCCTATGCCGGGTGATTCAGTCGTACTTTTGCAGGGGGAGACAGTCGGGCTTTTTCTTACTCAGATCAAGGATAAAATCAAAAAGTAATTCTACAAATATGAATTCGCTTCGCCTAAAATTATTGTTCGTTTTAATCGTATCGTGCGGTTCTCTTTTTGCTCAGCAAGAAGTCATTTTTCCACTCAGAACAAATTCGGCGCTGAAATCCGTGTCAAATGCTCAGAATGCTTCAGGAGTTGCTCGTGCCTCTGTTTTGAATCCTCTCGATCTTCCTTTTTTGGACGACTTTGCTCCGATTGGCCTCTATCCCGACCCTGGCAGATGGGAGGGAAGAAGTGCCTACATCAATAGCCATTTCGCACGAAACATGTTGACAGTCGGGGTGGCTACGTTTGATGGAATGGATGAATTTGGAAATCCATACGACAATTCGTTCTCCACGGCGCAGGGCAGTTGCGATACGTTGTTGTCCTATCCAATCGATATGACTCCGGGAGGAACGGTATTGGACAGCAATAGCAACGTGATCTTGACTTTTTTTTACCAGAAGAAAGGCTATGGCGATGCACCCGACTTGGGCGATTCACTTGTTTTGGAGTTTTTCAAGCCGGACACCAACGGTGGTGCATGGAGACGGCAATGGTGGGTGAGAGGGCCTGTTGCCTTTGGTCAGGATACGGCGTTTACCCAAGTGGTTATCCGTTTCAATACAGCGGCCTATCAAGACTATCTTCAAGACGGATTCCGTTTTCGATTCAGAAATCATGGAGCGAGAACGGGGAGTCTGGATCATTGGCATCTGGATTACGTGAAGCTTTATCAGGCAGCGAATCCCAATGATACCGTATTGTCCGATGTTGCAATGACCTTGCCTTGTTCCAGCCTTCTTACCGGATTTACTTCCGTACCATGGAACCATTTCAGTTCATTAACTACAACGGCACAGGAAAATCTTGTGATTGATTCCATTTCCATGAATTACCGTGTCAATGGACTTTCCTCTGCAGATGTCGGTTTTAATAATCGGATCTACGATTGGCAAGGGAACCAAGTTGGTGCTTTCGGTGCTACCAATGGCAATATTTTTCCGGGGCGCCCCAACAACCTTTTCTTGAGTTACAATGCTCCCGTTTCAGGGTCTGTTTTTTCAGGTACTGCTCCCTTTCCTACGGACAGCAATTACTTCGTGATTAAAAATTTCTTCTCCAATGGGAATTCTTTTCCGGGATTGAAAGCGAATGATACGGTTACGTTTGTTCAACCTTTCTTCAATTACTACAGCTATGATGACGGTAGCGCTGAGGGAGGCTACGACATCATCGGTACCAACACGGGAAAGCTGGCGATGCAGTTCGACCTGATGAAGCCCGATACGCTGCGTGCTGTTCGGTTTTTCTTCTCTCAATATGGAGATTCAGTCACCAACTACTTGTTTGCATTGAAAGTTTGGTCAAGTCTGAACCCTGAGACTTTGATGTATCAGGAAATAAACAAGAGAGCGACCTACGTAGACAGTATTAACGGTTTTTCAACCTATGTGCTTGCGCAGTCATTGCCGGTCTCAGGCACGGTTTACATTGGCTTCCAGCAGCAGCAGAATTTTCCGAATGGAATCCATCTTGGATTTGACAAGAACACTGCTTCAAACAGCAAGATGTTTTTCAATGCCGGATCGGGATGGGCGAACACGACAGTAGCTCCCGGATCCTTTATGATTCGCCCTGTCTTCGGGAACTCCGATTTGTTTGTAGGTTTATCAGAGGCTTCCAGTGGAAATGGAGTTATTGTATATCCAAATCCTGTCCGTTCAAACCTAACCGTCCGTGTTGCAGAGGGCATGGAGTTTAACACATTCCGCATGTTCTCGATCGATGGTCGACAAGTGATGTCCGGGACATTTCAGCCCTTGATGGATGTTTCCGGTTTGGATGATGGCGTTTACTTGTTATTGCTTCAAACCAACGATGGTAAATCATCGACTGTACGGATCGTTGTTCAGAATTGATTTATGGAAAACCGGTCGCCCGAGGATGGTTTTTTCGATCCACTAAGTGAAAATGCCGATCAGGAACAGGAAGAGCTTTTTGAGCATCATCGGATAACCGTAGATAAATACCAGTCGCTTCTCAGGATCGATAAATTCCTGATGAATCGGCTTCAAAATGTATCCAGGAATAGGATACAACAGGCACTGGAGGCAGCCTCAGTCCTGGTGAACGCAGGGGCAGTCAAGTCGAGCTATAAAGTCAAGCCCGGTGATATCATTACTGTTGTACTGGCTCATCCTCCTCGTGATATTGAGCTTTATCCGGACCCCATCCCGCTTGATGTACTCTACGAAGACGAGGAATTGTATGTCATTAACAAACAGGCCGGATTGGTGGTTCATCCAGCTTACGGGCATTACAGGGGTACACTCGTGAATGGCCTGGTACATCGAATGTATCCCCAACTCGATGGAAGACCCATTGAGTCGGATTCGGTCCGTCCGGGCCTGGTTCATCGGATAGACAAGGATACAACTGGGATTATTGTCGTTGCGAAGTCCGAGCATGCATTGACACATCTGGCGAAACAGTTTTATGACAGAA
>JAULUX010000115.1:0-12230 GCA_032111385.1 Bacteroidia bacterium | reverse complement strand
GTGGGAAATGATGTTGCGTTCACTGGTTCTTGGCTCTTAAGTGTAGTCGAAAGGCCCATAAATCCACGATTGGAAGTGACGATACGCGCACCGGTTCCCGGCCCTTGAGCGCAGTCAAAAGGCCCATAAATCCAAGATTGGAAGGGACGATGCGCGCACCGGTTCCCGGCCCTTGAGCGTAGTCGAAAGGCCTATAAATCCACGATTGGAAGTGACGATACCCGTACCAGTTCTTGGCCCTTGAGCGTAGTCGAAAGGCCTATAGAACCACAGTGGGAAATGACGTTACGTTCACTGGTTCTTGGCTCTTAAGGATAGTCGAAAGGCACATAAATCCACGAGGGGAAGTGGCGATGCGCGTACCGGTTCCTGGCCCTTGAGCGTAATCGAAAGGCCCATAGAGCCACAGTGGGAAATGACATTGCGTGTACCAGTTCCCGGCCCTTGAGCGTAGTCGAAAGGCCCAGGAATTTACATGGGAAACAACCTTGTTTTCGTTGGATATCGTGAGGACGATGATCATCCACCTGTGGGTTCATTCATAGTCTTATAACTTCTTCACCATCCAATGCCTTAAATCACGAGTTTTGAGAGTGAAAAGTATGAATACACAATAGCCAAAGTACTATGCAGAAACCTCTTGAACACCTGGAACAGTGCCCGGCGTGTGGCCATTCCGATACCGTAACTGCCATTGAAGTGCAGGATTTTACCGTTTCACATGATCGTTTTACACTTGTTAAGTGCACCTTCTGCAATTTGTTGTTTACCAATCCCAGACCTACGGAGGCAGAAATAGGACCATACTATCAGTCAGAGGAATACATTAGCCATACCAATAGTCGAAAAGGACTTCTAAACGGTGTGTATCAATGGGCACGAGGAAGGGCCATAACGAGCAAGATCAACCTGATAGAATCACTGAACAGCACCCCGCGCTCATTGCTTGATTACGGATGTGGAACAGGAGAATTTCTGTCCGCTGCCAGGAAAAAAGGATGGGTATGCGCCGGTTTAGAGCCTGACGACGGCGCACGCGAGCAGGCCAAAACAAACCACGGGTTAAACGTGGAACGTCCGATCAAATTATGGGATCTGCCCGACGGGCAGTTTGGTGTGATCACCTTGTGGCATGTACTTGAGCACGTCCATCGTTTGAATGAAACGGTTCAACAATTGGTTCGGTGCCTCAGCTCTCAAGGTCGATTGTTGATCGCCGTCCCCAATTGCCTTTCGCATGAAGCTCGTCATTATGGTGAATATTGGGCGGCTTACGATGTTCCACGTCACTTGTACCACTTCAGTCGATCGCCGATGCTGAAACTCATGGAGAAGAATGGTCTGGAACCGGAGTTCATAAAACCTTTGTTCTTTGATCCTTTCTACATCAGTTTGTTGAGCGAGAAGTATAAAACAGGAAAATCCAATCCGGTTACCGCTGCCTGGCAAGGACTCAAAACCACGCTTGCCGGACGAAAAAACATGGATGAAAACTCTTCACTATTGTATGTCTTCAAAAAGAAGTGACCGTGTTTCAGTTTGGATCATGGCCGAATAACCACAGGTCACAGGCAAAAACCAACCAGGATCAGGAACCCGATTTTAGTCTTTATGGATTTTTCAAGGCCTGTGCAATCAAAGATTGCAATCGTAATTGAACAACACGCTATAATGGACTGGATTAAAATTTAATCAATGAATAGGTATTCCATCGTGATGTTCCGGCAATTGATGCCAACCGATTCCGGCGTTTTGCAAGATAGCCCGGCACGTGAAACCCTCCTTACTGATCAGTCAAGCCCCCACGCATTACAAGCGGCCAAACACCATTCAGGGATTTACACGTGGAACCTGTTGGGGGGCCTTCACGACACCCGGTCGCCTGCCCATGGTTTTTTAGCCAGAATCCATTTGTTGTTTTATAATACAAATATAACAATGCCCGATCCAATCAAGCGACACCCCTCCCTTCAACCCCTGAGTCGCGACCACCACGACGGACTTTTGCTTTGCTTTAAAATCAGGGAGGGAATAAAACGAGGCGTGGAGCCGGATCGGATCAAAAGCTATACAGACTGGTTCTGGGAAAACCACCTTGCGCCACATTTCCGGGAAGAGGAAGAATCGGTATTTCCGCTTATCGGTATGGACCACCCGGAAGTGAAAATTGCACTTGAGCAGCATGTCCGGCTGAAGGAGCTTTTTACCGGACCTGTTACGGATTATGAAACCCTCCGGTCCATGGAACGCGGGCTGGAGCAGCACATCCGCTACGAAGAGCGCACCCTTTTCAATACCATACAAAACGAAGCCGCCTCCGACCGTTTAGCAGAAGCGGGGTTCGCACACCACCGTGTCCCCTCCTGTGAAGTCTGGAACGATCCTTTTTGGTCCGACAAATCTGTCTAATCACATACCAGCAATCTATTTGTTCCGTTTGAAAATTAAACCCTCAAGGCGTTTGTGTATCAGAATAAGGTAACAACAGTAATACCATGAAGAACATTCCACAGTATTCCATCGGACTTGCCGCCCTTATGGCGCTGTTGATCATCGTTTTCTCATCCTGCAGAAAAGAAAAGGAGGATACCCTTTTGGATCGCGATGCCAACTCGCTGATTGAATATGCGATGACAGACCATGCATTCAACGATGTAGCCGGAATTACCGACGAGGCCTATGATGGTTCCCTTCAAACGTATAGGACAGGTTCCCCGATGTCCGGATCAACCGTGTCTGCTTGTGCGACCGTAAGCTTCGATACATCGTCATCTCCGAAATCACTGACCATCGATTTCGGAACCACCGACTGCCTGTGTGGGGACGGAAATTATAGAAGAGGTAAGATCATCGTGACTTGGTCTGGAGCGTATCGCGATTCAGGATCGTCACATGCAATCACCTTCGACGATTACTTTGTAAATTACAATCAACTGACCGGAACCAAAACGGTGACCAATAATGGAACGAACGCCCTTGGTCAACCGGTGTTCTCGGTGACTGTAAACGGATCGGTCATATGGGATCCACAGTATTTTGGTGGTGGAGGAACCAGTACGATGGTCTCTACGCGCACACGGGTTTGGACGGCAGGCTACAATACCCCTTTCATCTGGCTGGATGATATTTACCAGATCAGCGGAACCGCCACTGGCACAACCCGCACCGGCAACTCCTACACGATGAACACGGCTTCACCGTTGGTCAAGGAAATCGGCTTCCGTCATTTCACGAATGGGCAACTCGAGTTCACACCGGGCTCCCTGCCCACCCGCTCTATCGATTACGGTTACGTGAACGGACAGCGCGATAACCTGGCCAGGGTGACCATTTCGGGACAAAGCTTCACCATTACGTTGCGCTAAATCAGTTTTTCACAAAACGGTACAGGTGTTTTTCTGTACGCAAGAGGTACGATCCTTGCTTCAGGCTTCGGATATCCACAATCCACCCCCGGTCTGTTGAAACGGTATTTGATTCCAGAGCCCTACCGTCTGTAGTCATCAAAACAGGTTGATTTTGTCCCGCTTCAATCACGTGCAGATAATCCGATGAGGGGTTGGGGTAAAGCAGCCTGTTTTCATCAACGACCGTTTCAGAAATACCGCTTACCGTTAAGGTTGATGCACGCATCCAGAGGGATGTTCCATTGCTGCTGTTTTGCACATTTCGGAAACCGACCCGTACACTTCCGCTGTCGGGCAATAATGAGGTGATGAAGTCCAGACTGAAAAGAATGCTGTCGCCCGGCTGAAGACTGACGGTGATACTGTCTTCTGTTGGACTGTAGCAGATGTCGGCACAAAAGGCCGTCAACCAACCCGACGGAACGTTACTGATCAGCTTCTTGATACCGATGGATACCGGTGACGGCGAAGGGTTGACCAACCAGCAGAAGTTGTATAATATGTCACCAGGGTTACCCATGGAGGAGTTATTCAATACACTTAGGGTGAAAATCCCATTACCGGGAGCGGAAGTACATTGTCCGGAGTTTGTTCCCAACAAGCTATCGAGGTCGCAATAAATGTTCTTTGGTGACTTGTTAAACCAACTGTGTTTCGAAAACACCTGCCCATTGGGCGTGATGATATAGGCATTGTTGGGAGCAGGGCCGAATTGGCTCCACCAGGTATTGCATGGATCGTCCAGGTAGATGGGCGCCTGGCAATTTACCCAATACGAAAGAGTGTCGGCCAGGATTTTCCTGTCACCGTAGGTAACGGGCTGAGGAAAGGTGATGCCGGAACTGATATTCGCGTTGCCTGTGTTGATGTAACCGAAATAGGGTGAAGTGTCGGTGGGATGGGCTTCAACAGTATAAATGACCGCGGTTTCGATCAGTCCTGCATAAGCGGACATCATGGAGTTGATGGTCGCTATCCTGTTGCGGAATACCGGACAAGTCAGGCTGCCGCTGATCAACACCATGGGCTTGCCGGTCGTTAGCTTGTCCGACAAAGTGAAGCTCCCGCCCTGGGTGTCGTACAAAGTGAAATCAGGTACGAAGTCACCGTTTTGATATCCACTGTTGTCGAAACTTCCCAGGTACCAGGGGATGGTGCAGATGGCCGTTGTGTCTTCGGGTTCCGGACCGTTGGAGATGGAGGGGAGGAGTTGGGCTGAAGCGCTTTGGATCAGCAGGCTGATGAGTAAAACAAAAAACACAGGCTTCATACCACGACTTTTGTTTTAAGATGAGCCATTACTCAATAGGTTTAGCGTTATTTAGTAAACAATCCGAAGCGATCAACCTTTCAGCCGCTGGATGATGTCATTCAGGCGCTGCGTAATATTGGTTCCTTTTCGCCTGAATCCAAGTTGATCGAACAACTCTTCGAATAAAACCTGGTCTGTACGTAAAATACCGTCGCTGAGAATCCACTGGGCGAGCAGGAAGAGTTCGGAATCATGATAATCCTGGATGCTTTCGTATTCTGGAATGGGCGGTCGTTTCCCTCTCATTTTTTCATCAGGATTGACCGGGGATAAGGGTGTTGGAGCTTGAATTGGAGGAGCAGAGTTTTCTTTTTTCTCTGTTTTACTTTCTTCAATAAGCACCCGGTAGCGATGCAGTGCACGTTCAATTTCCTCTTCTCGCCGGGTGAACCAGTCGGTGCTCCAGATCCGATGGAAATTCCAGCCCATTCCTTCCAAAAACTCCTGCCTTAGCCGATCACGATCGCGTGCACATGGGGCGCTGTGGTATGTTGCTCCGTCGCACTCAATGGCCATGATGAATTCTCCTGGTTTTTCCGGATGGTGAACCACCAGGTCGATCCTGTAACCCGATACACCGTATTGAGGAGTGATCTGCAGTCCTTTTGTTTGCAGGGCTTCGCGTATATCCCGTTCAAAGAAATTTTCTTCTGTGCCCGTCGGTCTCTCCAGGCCAAGGTTGCGACCACCGCTTTTCGCGTACATCATGTATTTCCGCAACAAGCCCGGCCCCACCCCCTTCGTCCTTTCGGGATTCAATTCCGCCGGATCAAAAGAGGCTACAACCCACATCTGCTCGCGGGAACGGGTGATGGCGACGTTCAGGCGACGCTCACCGCCCTCCTGGTTGATAGGCCCGAAGTTGTGTGATAATGTTCCGGAACGATTCTGTCCGTAGCCTATCGATAGAATGACGATATCCCGCTCATCGCCTTGTACACGCTCCAGGTTTTTGACGAAAAACGGTTCCTTGCGGCTTTCGGAGAAGAAAAGTCGTGTTTCCTCGTCGAGGTTCTCGATGGCTTTTTCAATCGCCTCTTCAAGTCTTAAGGCATGTTCAATACCGAGGGCGATGATTCCAAGGCTTTTGTTAGGATGTTTACGGGCGATGTCAACAGCCAGTTCTACTACTTTCAATACTTCTCTTGTGCTGCTTTCTTGTCCCACATCGCTGTTCACAGCCGGATCGACTTGAACGAAGTGCACAGCCTGTTCCGTTGACGGACGCGGAAATGTAACCATGCGTCCGTTGTAAATGTGTTCGTTTGAAAAGGCGATGAGCGATTCGTCACGGCTTCGGTAATGCCATCGAAGGAACCATCCGTCGCCGGCAGGTCCCAGTCCGGGCAATGTTCCGAGCAAGAGATGCAACAGGCTTTCGTATCCGCTTGTTGATGGTTGCGTACTTTGTTCATCCACTTCCGATCGCTCTTCACCATCGGCAAAGAAGCTGGTGGGTGGGAGCTGCCGAGTATCACCGGAAACCACCAGTTGTTTTCCCCGTAGGATCGAGGAGATGGCATCGGCCGGTTGCACCTGACTAGCCTCATCGAAGAAGACAACATCGAAAAGGGTGTTGTTTGCGCTTAGGAATTGGGTGACTGTCAGGGGTGAAGCCATCCAGCAGGGGAATACTGAAAGCAATACATCCGGAGCCTCACGGAAAATACGCTTAAAAGGCCAGGGGTGCTTACGTTGGGATTGTGAACGAAGTACGTTTTCCTGATCGGGAAAGCGGTTCATCAGACCCGTCATGCGCTCGGCATGCAAACGCCTGATGCGGCTAACGGCAAGGGTCTGCCGTTTCTTGTCCAGTTCACGGAAAAGCATGCGTTTCTCATCTTGGCGTCTTCCATCGAAAGCGGCAATGCGCATGTCGCGGCTTTTCATGATACCCAGGACACTGCGGTAATACAGCTGTTCGAATGAGGATGACCATTGTTCTCCCGGAATACCCGCCTGTTCACATTGCAGGATGAACGAATCCATGCCGGTGGTTGACAGCGCTTTTTGAAGCTGCAAAAGTTTGGGTACGAGGTATACGTTATCACGTTTTTCAAGCAGACTATTGACAACAACTTCAAGTTCTGCCCAATTGTCCAGGCTCACCATCCCCGGCAAGATGCCGGCTAATGACCTCACTGCTTCTTCCAAAGCACCGGACTCTTTTGACAGAACATCCAGTTTCAATACTGAGGCCGGAGGATTTCCTTTCCAGTGGTCCTGAATGGACCGGAGTTTTTCCAATGCAGGAAGAGCCTCGTTAAAAAGATCGACGGAATGAATGAAAAGGCTTTTGACCGCATTAACAGCCTGTTTATACGAAGAAGAAAATAATCCGCCTGCAAACTGCTTGATTCCTTTCCCTTTGTAAGTTTCCAGTACAGCGATTTCATTTTTGATGTCTTTATTTAAAGCTTCCGGATGAAAAAGAGGAAGGATGTTTTGAAGCAGAAGCAACTGTTTGGAATCATTTTGCAATTGAGTGCGGCGTTCAAGCACCTCTAAATGCAGGTTTGACCGGTTTTCTTCGTACCATGTCCGGAGTATACGAATGTGTCCTGCGATGTCTTGAAGCGTATCAAGCACAGAAAGCGTTTTTTCACCAGGATCGGCCACTGCATTTTTCCAGGAGATGGAAATGGTGCTTTTCAGCCTGTGCTGTAATGCAGCGTATTCGCTGAGCAATTCCATCATCTCCCGTTTCAGATCCGGAGTCACTTGCTCGAGTGACGATGATTGGATTCTGAGTCCGGGATGGGGAACTTCCGGATGTCCCATGAGCCAGTCCATGCATGTGTATGGGCTCAGGTTCCAGGGCTTCCAGGGTGTGTGGAGAATATGAACGTGATCAACAAGCTCCTGGCGCACACGCTCCCATTCACCCAGGGTGTGGTTTCCCGGCTCTGCTGCGGGACTGCGTAACACCTCGAGACCGCGGTACAACTGGTCAGCCAGCTTTTTCCCCCGCATATCCCCTCCGTGCAGATTGAGTACAATGTCGCCTAAGCCTCCTTTATTCAGCCTTTCGAAGACCACGTCGAGTGCTGCCTTTTTCTCAGCAACGAATAAGACCCTTTTTCCCCGCGCTACGAGTTCAGCTATCAGGTTGGCTATCACTTGTGATTTTCCGGTGCCCGGCGGACCCTGAATCACACCGCTTTTTCCTTGGAGTACATTTCGGATCACGGTGAACTGGCTGCTGTCGCATGGCAGGAAAGTGAAATCGTCCTCCGCACTCAACGAATCTATTTCCTGCGGTGCGAAATCGGATGTTGTGTTTTGAAATAATAATCTTGCGTCAGGGTCACCGCAAAGGGCGGCGACCAGCGGATGCTGGTATGTTTGGGCACGGTGTGATTCAAGGTCCTGGACCAGTCCTATCTTCTGGAAAGAAAAGTTCGAAAGCCATGCTCCGTTTTCGAAGGTTATGCCCGGAATAACCGATGCTTTTGACTGAAGAATCGACTTTAGCTCTTCCAGTCCGGCCACCCAGTTTTCGACAGGGCCGTCGGGATCAAGACTGTCGATCCTATTTTCGACAGGCCCCAGGTCGATGTTCAGTTCTTTTTTCCATAAAACAAGCATGGAGCGGTTCCATTCAACCTCTCCTTTTAGTTGTAATTTAATGGATCTCCCGGCACCCTCTTCACGTTTCATTTCAATCGGCAGTAAAAGAGCGGGTGCACAAAAATCCCGGCCACCGTCCGCCGACGGCCAGCGGAAAACCCCCAGGGCCATGTACAGGGTATCAATGCTGCGTTCTTCCATGTTGATCCTTGCTCTGCGCTGGATCTGGCGAAGAATGGAAAGCGGTTTCTTCTGCTCCTCCCCCTTGAGGTTTTTTAGGGGGCTGAACGGCTCAAGCTTTAGCAGCCTCTGTAAACCATCATCACCCGGATCCGAAATCGAAAAAACCTTATCACTACCTTCCGGTTGAAAATAAAGCAAGTTGTTGCGCCGGCCGGTATCGATTAGACGAGAGATCCAGGCTTCCCTGTTTTTATCGATGAGGTCATTGGCAAAAGACATAGTCAGCTCGGGTTGTTCCCGTTAAAAATAGGTCAAAACCGCATTTTAGGCGGCTTTATGAAGGCTTGCCTTCCCTTTTTTACGCAACAGGTATAAAAAACAAAACACAACCAAAACACCCGATCCGCAGTACACTACCAGCTCCCATCGTGTTTTTATCTCAGGAATCAGCGGCCTTGGATCCCCTGATAAAACCAGTCCCGCCCAATAAAAAGGGCTGGCCGCCTCCGATGTTCTGCAGCCATTGATGTAGTCCGATTTGGCCTGCCTTAGGGCTTCGGGCTTATCGGCTCCAGTCGAGAGTTTATTGTAAAACACCTCAATCAGGAGAGCTGATGCTTTGTCGTCAACTTTCCAAAGTGTACTTAAAACACTACGACTACCCGCAAAAGCAAATGCGCGGGAGAAGCTTTTTGATCCTTCTCCGTAAACCGATTTTCCCTTTCCGGTCTCGCAAGCTGAAATAATGGTGAGCGGGTTTTTCAAATTCATTCCAAGGACCTCTCTAAGGTAAAGTGAGTCTGCCTGCTGAGTTCCGGAAAACAGCAAAATAGACTTCACCGGGTCGTTCATGTCGGTTTCTGCATGTGTTGAAAGTTGTACAATTCCTTCCTGTTGGATTGACGCACGGAATCGGGCTAAGCTTGCCAGGCCCCCGGTGTGAAAATCACCCATGTACAAATCGGACAACGCCTTGGAAACTTTTTCCGAAAAAAGAAGAGATGACTTGGTATGGAATGACGGTACAAAGACCGAAAGGCGCGCCGTTTCCTTGTGTGGCATTTCGGAAACGTAGCTGAGATGGCTTGCACTTAGGGCATAGTTAATACAATACCTTCGAACGAGGTAGGGTAAGTAACGGAAATCGGCAGGCCTCTGTTGAGAGTATCCGGTCAGCAACGCTTCAAAAGGTATTTTGGAGTATGGCCCGTCAACCGAAAGGATCAACTTGTTGATGTTTCGGGGAAATGATGCCAAAACGGAGGACAGTATTTTTTCATACAAGCCTAATGAGGCCGAGGCGAAACTATCGGCATTCATGGCCTGTATTGATTTTTCAAGAGTATTCACCAGATCGTCAATATTGGAATTTTCAATCTCCTTCACTCCAAAATGCTCTTTGGTCATCCACAGAATGAAATCTTTATCGGCTTCGGCTTCTGTGCCGGATACAAAACAGAGGTAAGCCGTATTATTATCCAGAACCTTTTCTACAAACCGCTTTCGATTGACACGGGCATAACGCGTATTGTCTTTTCCCTTCCCCTCAATCATGGGGTCATTGAAGTTCGAAGATCGTAATGCTTGTTCCGCAAAATCATTGTTTCGACCATGTTCAGCGGAAGTGAACATATCGTCAAGATAAGCCCTGTTCTTAGTGGTGGTGTACATATCGTATGCCGTTACCACGGCATCTTCAAACGGAGTTCGTCCCCAAATCCATATTGCCGAACCGCTTTCCCTGCTTTCGAAACGCCTGACGATTTCATCCCAAACATCGAGCCGGTAGGATGCAAAGGCATGGGCGTGTAGCAGGTACATCTCCTCCTTGGTGATATCGTATAACTGCCTGAGCAACAAATAGCTTTCTTTCAGAACGACACCAAGCTGATAGGGATGAGAACTTTTCAGTCCTTTAGGAAGGCTAAATGGTCCGGCGGGGTCATATCCGGAAACTATGGCTTGCATGGCTTTCTGGTATATTCCGAATGCCTGCAATTTTATTTTTAAATCGGGGTGATTACCGTAAATCAATCCTTTCGTATAATAACTGACCGACACCGAACGGTGGTGATCACCGTACAGTTGTTTCTTAATGGATATCGACTTTTCATAATACCAGTTCGCACTGTCAAAGCAGTCTTGACCCTGAGTGCGGCTGATACCGAATAGAAATCGTAACTGGTCGTTGTATGTATTGGCTAACCCCTGGTAGGCTGCAGCCTCTTCTGCTGATGGCATGGAATACCTTCTTTTGGTCTCACTCAATGCGAGTCGGTATAGTTTCCGAATGCTCTCAAAATGTTTCTCCCGCAGTGCATCTTCGATTCTTTTGCTGTTTTTAGAGTCGTAAGCATGTTGAAGAAGAAGTTCAGGATAACGGATCTCATGAAGGTGTTCCGGATTTTTAAGGCAAATCGTATAAGCCTTTTTGGAATAGTAATAGGAAGAGTCGTTCGCTATCCTGAAACTGTGATAGCGCGCCAGATTCATGTAAGCATAGGCTGTTCGAGCATCCTTTTCACTAAAAAGTTCCCGACGGAGATTCAGGGCGCGGATGGTGTGTTTACCGCTCTCCTCGATATCGCCCAGGTCTTCGTACGATCGTCCAAGTTGTTCTTCACAAACAGCCAATTGCTGTTTCAACCCCTGCTTTCCGGCCAGTAATTTCGAGTTTTCGTGCAAAGCTTCGAGGGCCAGATTTGTCCGGCTGAAGATGTTATCGATGGTTGCGAGGCGGTTCAGGCATTCGATAATACCCAGGGTGTTTTTCTGCGATCTGTATTCCTGTAGAGCATGACGGTACTGTTGATATGCGCTGTCATAAAGTGGTTTTTGGAGAAGAGAGTCCCCTTGTTTCAACAGGATATCCACCTGACCGAATACGGGGACGTATACAAAAAGAAGGGATGAGACCAGCAGTGTTAAAGCAGCAAGCCCACGTACAACCCGCCTGTGCCGATCATTTGGAAGCCCCAAGCTTGTTGAGCAATGCCCCGGCTTCTTTCCTGTAAGGGTGCTTTTCCGAAAAAGAGATCTCACGAAGTTGGTCTATAGCCTCTTGCTTCACCCCGGTTTCCCATGTGCAAAGTGCCTTGTACACTTCTGCTTTGAGTCCGTATACAGAGGAGTGTGAGGAAATCAGCTTTTGAAACAAAGGTAGTGCATCACCGGGGCGTCCGCTGCGCAGTAGCGCATTCCCGGTGAAATACAGCAAAGTGTCGTTTGCCGGTTCTTGTTCAAGAAGAGGAAGGAATCTGTCGTATGCGTTGTCATACTCTCCGGCTTTGAAGGATGACATGGCGTCATCAAATGCCTTTTCCCCACTTGTGCTCATCAATACAGGCAATCCTTCTTCCACCGGCAGCAGGTCTGCTTCTGTGGATGGAACAGAAGAACCTCTTTGTATCAGCATCAGTGTTGATCCGATGGCGAGGATTACCAAAGCAGCCAGAAGAGCACGTTGAAAAGGGATTGAAGCACGTCTGTTCTTTACAAAAGATGTCCTGTCAAGTTCTGAATCGAGCTCCTTTAATCTATTGTGGATGGTTTCAGACTTGATATCCTTCATGGCAAGCATGAGGTTTCTATATACTTCAGTCTCATTTTGCAATGCAGTATCCACCAATAATGCGATTTCGAAGTCCTTCCGCTCCTCCTCGCTCATTCGTCCTTCGAAATAGCGCTCGATCCGCTCCAGGTTTTTAAGTTCCTCCTGCATGTGAATTAGGCCGTCTGGATTTTGAGCGATGGTTTTA
>JAULUX010000114.1:0-35028 GCA_032111385.1 Bacteroidia bacterium | reverse complement strand
ATGGCCTTCAAAGAGGGCTTTTTCAGATGCTCTACTGTTCCGATGGTCGTCTGCGTGCCATACTGATGGTTGGGAAATAATCCGCCATAGAGATTTTCAAAGACCTTGGACCGGTCGTTGTCCAGCGAGCGGTTCTTTTCTTCGTAAACCGTTTCGAGCTCCGTATGGAAAAGCCGCATCACCGGATTGCGGAACCGTTCAGCTTCTACGCCAAGAAAATTCTCGAGCTGATTCGATGGCACATTGTTGATGTAAACTGTTCGTTCATTCGATGTGTATGCATTCACACCGGAAACCCCCATGGAGGCCATCATCTTGTCAAATTCGTTGGCAATGGCATAGCGGGACGCCACTGCCGACACAGAATCGATTTGCCTGTAAATGAGTACACGACTCAAACTGTCTTGGGTAGCTCCGTAACGCTCGTAAAGTGCGAAAATCGTATCGAGCAGTACGGCTTCAGTCTTGTAATCGAGCGTTCCGTACACATCCGTTCCTTTGAACAGCATGTGCTCGAGGTAATGTGCAAGACCGGTGTATTCTGCCGGATCGTGTTTGGAGCCGGCCTTCACGCCGATCATGGATTGAAACCGAGGCTCGTCGCGGTAAACAGACAGATAAACCTTTAGTCCATTCTCCAGGGTGTAAATACGGGCGCGCAGAGGATCACCCGGCACCGAATCGAAGGAGAAAGATCCTCCTCCGGTCGGACTTTGAGAAAAGGCAGGAAGGCCTGTCCCCAGGATGACAAAAAGAAGCAATGACAGAAATGGGCAACGGGTGAAGAAGGACTGTTTCATGTTGTAAAAATAAGTCCTTCGCATTTCGATCAGTTCATTCCGCAAACTACTGCCACTATAATTTCATCCCAAGGCCGTTTTTTACGATTTTTGCATGTAATGAATATCCTGTCGAGAATCTTTGCTGTCTGTGCCCTGCTTGTTTCGGCAAACACCCTAACGACCCGGGCGGAATCGATGGGTAGTTCTTTTGCCTTGATCGTCAACACAGACTTCATTTATTCCGACACATGCTCCGGTTCACCGACCCTTTTCTCCGCCCTCGTCGCAGGCCAGGATTCCATTCGCTGGGACTTTGACGACCCTTCATCAGGAATTCTGAACACCAGCACGGCCCTTAACCCTCAACACCTGTTCAGCAATCCCGGAACATTCGATGTGACCCTTACGGCATGGACCTCCGGCGTTCCGGAAACGGAAACAAAAACCATCTTCATCATTGAGACCCCATCGCCCGATCTTGGACCTGACATTTCGAGCTGTGCCGGAACTCCAGTTACGCTCAATCCCGGTCCGGCTGCCGGAGCTTTGACTGTTTGGTCTGATGCCAGCAGCGGAAACACCCTGACCGTAACGCAAGCGGGTATTTATTGGGTGAAACAGGACCGGCAAGGATGTATCGCTTCGGATACCATCAGTGTTCTTTTTTACCCGGTGCCCCTTTCGAGCCTGGGCAACGACCGATCGATTTGCGACGGACAATCGCTCGTCCTCGACCCCGGATTTCAGCCTTCAGCCACCTACCTTTGGCAAGACGGCAGCAGCAATCCAACTTACATTGCAAGCACCTCCGGCGCCTATTCGGTCACCGTTTCAATCGGAGGATGCAGTTCCACAAGTACGGTACAGATTTCTGTCGATCCCAGTCCCCAGGTCTTCCTGGGCAACGACACGGTCGTTTGCAAGGGCTTCCCCATTTTCCTGGATGCCACCAACCAAAATGCATCTTACATCTGGCAAAATGGCTCAACCAACCCATTCATCTTTGCCGAAGACCCTGGATTTTACTCTGTTTTGGTCAGCGTTGGAAACTGCATAGCAGGCGACACGATTTTACTGGACCAGCAAGACAAACCCAGCGTTTTTCTAGGCGAGGACAGCCTGCTTTGTTCCGGACAACCGCTTATCCTCAACGCATTCAATTACGGCGCCACTTACAGTTGGCAGGACGGTTCTACCGAATCGACTTTTCAACCCGGAGTCACCGGATTCTACTATGTGACCGCGGAAAACCGTTGCGGTATCGCAGCCGACTCTATTCAAGTCACTTTTGTCACCTGCAATTGTCTTGTTTATCTGCCCAGCGCGTTCAGCCCGAACCGGGACAACAAAAATGAACTGTTTCAAAGTAAAGTGAATTGTACCGAATACACAGGCAAACTGGAGATTTACAACCGTATGGGGCAATTGCTATTTGAAAGTGAAGACCCGGAAGATGGCTGGGACGGCACCTGGAAAGGCAAGGACGCACCCGAAGGGGTTTATGTCTACGTCCTTAAATACTCGGGGTACGACAACGGACGGTACATAAACAAGCGAAAGCGCGAACCATTTTTATTGGTCCGATAGACAATCTACATCACAAGTTTTTCGTTATCAACTTATTGACCCAAATTGCCTGATCCACAATAAACCGGTGGATAATTCAATCAGGTTTTCATTGCAAGCTCCCGAAAAGGCTCGCTATCTTTGGGAAACCTGCATTTCGATCGATGTCGAAAAGTCGACGTAATTAACCAATGAATATCAAGTATTTAGGTCATTCATGCTTTCTATTGGAAGTCAAAGGGCAAACCCTTTTGTTCGACCCGTTCATCCGGGGGAATAAATTGGCTTCCGGGATTGACGTTGCCGGCTTGAAACCGGATTACATTCTTGTTTCCCACGGACATGATGATCATGTAGGAGACACTGTAGAAATTGCCCAAAACAGCGGAGCGCTGGTGATTTCGAATTTTGAAATCACCCGTTGGCTCGAACGCCACGGTGTGCAACGTACGCATCCGATGAACATCGGCGGGCATTGGCACTTCGATTTCGGCAAGGTGAAATGCGTGAATGCTGTTCATTCCTCCTCGTTGCCGGACGGTAGTTATGGAGGATCCGCAATGGGCTTCCTGCTCGAAACGGATGATGCCAACATTTACTTTGCAGGCGATACGGCGTTGACCATGGACATGAAGCTGATCGGCGATTACAAGCGCATCGATCTGGCCTTTCTGCCCATAGGCAACAACTTCACCATGGGAATCGACAACGCAGTGATCGCGTCCGATTTCATCCGCTGCGACCGGATCATCGGTATGCACTACGACACCTTCCCGCCCATCCGCATCGACCAGGATGAAGCCTTCGGAAAATTTGCAGCCAGCGGGAAGGAACTCATCCTGCTGCCGGTCGGAAAATCCTATGAATTGAGTAAGTACCTTACCCCCTGAAACCGAATCTCTACGACCATGGCTAAAATCATTTCTATCGCAAATCAAAAAGGCGGTGTCGGTAAAACGACCACCGCAATCAATCTGGCAGCCAGTTTGGCCGTGCTCGAATACAAAACGCTTTTAGTCGATGCTGATCCGCAGGCCAACGCCACTTCCGGGGTAGGCTTCGACCCCAGGACCGTGAAAACGTCCATTTACGAGTGTATTGTGAACGATGTCTCACCGAAAGACATCATTCTCGAAACCAAGACTCCGCATCTCCATCTTCTCCCCTCCCATATCGACCTTGTCGGTGCGGAAATCGAAATGATCCAGATGCCGAACCGGGAACGGATGATGAAGCAGGTGCTTGAGGCGGTGTCGCCTGAGTTCGACTTCATCATCATCGACTGTTCGCCTTCGCTCGGACTCATCACCATCAATTCGCTCACCGCTTCCGATTCGGTGATAATCCCTGTGCAGTGCGAGTATTTCGCCCTCGAAGGACTCGGCAAACTGCTCAACACCATCAAAATCGTTCAGAATCGATTGAATCCGGAACTGGCGATTGAAGGCATCCTGCTGACCATGTACGACATGCGTCTTCGTCTGAGCAATCAGGTGGTGGAAGAGGTGAAGACGCATTTCCAGGACATGGTGTTCGACACCATCATCCAGCGAAACACCAAGTTGGGCGAGGCTCCCAGTTTTGGAGAAAGCATCATCATGCACGACGCTACCAGCAAGGGGGCGATCAACTACCTGAATCTGGCACGGGAAATCCTTCAAAAAAAC
Source organism: Bacteroidia bacterium (assembly GCA_032111385.1). Taxonomy (GTDB): domain Bacteria; phylum Bacteroidota; class Bacteroidia; order AKYH767-A; family OLB10; genus JAJTFW01. The sequence goes on along the minus strand of JAULUX010000114.1, from coordinate 31,013 downwards.
AACCTCACCGGCATGTCGGCAGAGGAGAAAGTGCTCACCGACAAAGTCATCGAGAAACTGAAAGTTTCCGACAATTGAACCTGAAAACAACATCCGCTGAACGCATATGACGATGAAGAAATCCGCCCTGGGCAAAGGCCTTGGCGCGCTACTGGATAACGGATCCCTACCGGCAGGCACCCCTGCCCCGCGAGGAGTCAACGATACAACTCCCATACTCCCGGCTACCGGATCAGTCACTCAGATTCCGCTTGATCAGATAGAAGCCAATCCTTTCCAACCCCGCACCGAATTCGATGAGGAGGCACTGACGGAACTCGCCGAGTCGATACAAATACAAGGGATCATCCAGCCGATCACCGTCAGGAGGATGTCAAATGACCGCTATCAGATCATCAGCGGTGAACGCAGATACAAAGCCTGTCGCCTCGCAGGACTTTCCACGATACCCGCCTACATCCGTACCGCCAACGACCAGTCGATGTTGGAGATGGCTTTGGTGGAGAATATCCAAAGGGAAAACCTCAACGCTCTCGAAATCGCTATCAGTTATCAGCGTCTTATCGAAGAATGCAAACTCACTCAGGAAAGTCTGGGTGAACGTGTCGGCAAAGAACGCAGCACCGTCACCAACTACCTGCGACTGCTGAAACTACCACCCCAGATCCAATCGGCTATCCGCGACGGAAAGCTAAGCATGGGTCATGCAAGAGCCATCCTCGGTGTAGACGACATCGGCATGCAGCTCAAGATTTTCAAAGACATCCTTGAAGGAGACTTATCTGTAAGAAAGGTCGAAGACCTGGTGAGGCAGCAGGCTCCCAAAAAGTCGAATAAGAAAGAAGCGAAGAAGGCGAACTGGGCCACTGAAATACGTAATCTGGAAGATCGACTGGAGCACCGATACGAAACCAAGGTTGAAATCAAACACAAGGACAACGGAAACGGGAAGATCATCATTCAGTATTTCAGCAATGACGATTTGAACCGCCTGATGGACCTTCTCGATTTCGATTGAACCCAATTGGACCTGCTGAAATCACCGGCGTTTCAAATTTTACGATTCTTCACACGCTCAAGCTTGTGTGGAATCATAATCTGTTTATTGGTTCTTCCGGCCGTCGCCCAGGAAAGTGATTCGCTCAAAATTTCATCATCGAAAATCCGGGAACAAGATTCAATTGTGAGTGTCCATTCCGTCCGCAAAGCGACGGTTCTATCGGCTGTCTTACCGGGTGCCGGTCAGGTGTATAACCGCAAAGCCTGGAAAGTGCCTATTCTTTACGCAGGTTTTGCAGGCTTGGGTTATCTGATTTACTTCAACCAGAAAAAATTCAACGAGTTCGAAGGTGCCCTTGTACTCCGATACGACGACAACCCTGCCACAGTGGATGAGTATACCGATCTGTACACGGACGACAACCTTCGTACACTAGCTGATTTTTACCGCAGAAATCGCGATTTGTCAATCATGGGTTTGTCGCTTGTTTATGTTCTCAACATCATCGACGCACATGTGGACGCCCATTTGTTCGATTTCAACATGGACGACGATCTAAGTCTAAACTGGCAACCGGTAATACCCTTCAATCCCTCAAGCGGTTCTTTGTCTCCCGGCGTGCAATTGACATTGCGTTTCTGACATCAATACATGGATATCATTTTGATCGGTTACGGAAAAATGGGGCAGGCAGTTGAAAAAGCTGCTTTGGCCGCCGGGCACCACATCGTACTGAAAATCGACTCCTCCAATAAAGGCCAACTTGCAAAGCACCATTTGAATTCAGGTGAAGTTGCGATTGAATTCACACAACCATCCTCAGCGGTTGAAAACCTCCTGATGTGCCTTGAAGCGGGGATTCCGGTCGTTTGCGGAACAACAGGATGGCACGAACGTTTTGAGGAAGTGCGGTCCGCTTTCCTGAAAAAAGACGGTAGTTTGCTGACAGCAAGCAATTTTAGCGTCGGGGTACAGCTGATGTTTCGTTTGAACCTCCAGCTGGCCTCATGGATGAGCAAGCAATCCGGATACAATGTCCGGATAAGCGAGAGCCATCATCCGCAGAAGCTGGACAAGCCCAGTGGAACCGCAGTGACGCTTGCAAGTGATATCCTGGAAGCACATCCCTCCTACCGCTCCTGGTTGCTGACCGATGATTTCCACGATGTACAGTCCGACCAACTTCCTGTTCAAAGTTCAAGGATTCATGACGCCGTCGGTGAACACACCGTCACCTGGCAGAGTGACATCGACGAATTGTCCATTCGCCACGTCGCCCACAACCGGGACGGATTCGCCCGCGGCGCACTACTCGCAGCGGAATGGCTAAGGGATAAAAAGGGTGTGTACGGTATGGAAGACGTTCTCTTCGGACATGGAGGTTGAGCAACCGTGCATTCTTTACTTTTGACCCTTTAAAATACCCCTCAAACCATGAATTGGAAGTTCTGGCAATCGAACGGCCCCAAAAGCAAAGCAAGAGAATGGACCGATGCCATCGTTTTTGCGGTGATAGCGGCCACCATCATCAGGACTTTCCTGATCGAGGCATTTACCATCCCGACCCCATCCATGGAGAAAACACTAATGGTGGGGGATTTTCTTTTTGTGAGTAAGGTGCATTACGGTGCCCGTACACCTATGACCCCGCTTTCAATCCCTTTCATGCACCAGGAGATTCCCCTTTTCGGCGGAAAATCGTACTCTGAAGCTTGGAAACTCCCTTATTACAGGCTTCCGGGATTTGCATCCATCAAACGCAACGACATCGTGGTGTTCAATTACCCTTTGGAAGATGACCGGCCGATCGACAAACAGACCCATTACATCAAGCGCTGTGTAGGTATCGCAGGTGATACGATTCGAATCGTAGACCGAACGGTTTACCTCAACAGCGAAAAAGCCATGGTTCCGAAAAAGAGCCAATATGTGTACGACATCAAAACCTCAGGCAGCGGACTCAGCGATCGCATCCTCCGTAAAAACGATATCACCGATGGAGGTCCTGCCTATTCATTGGGCGAATACCGCTACTGCCTTACTTCGGCTGCCGCCAAAGAACTTAAGGAACTTCCCAATGTCACCTCGCTTCAGGTGATGAGCATGCCTCCCGGTCAATTCGAGGATTACATCTACCCTCATGATCCGATTTTACGCTGGAACATGGACAATTACGGTCCTTTGTTTATACCGAAGAAGGGCAGCACTGTAAGACTCGACAGCGCTAACATTGCGATCTACCGTCGCGTGATCACCACCTACGAAGGTCATAACCTGGAGGTGAAATCGGGACAAGCGTTTATCGATGGGAAACAGTCGGACTCCTACACCTTTCAGCAGGATTATTACTTTATGATGGGCGACAACCGCCACAACTCTGCCGATTCCCGTTTTTGGGGCTTTGTTCCCGAAGACCACGTTGTCGGTAAGGCGGTGTTCATCTGGATGTCGTGGAACACAAACGGAGAGTTTTTCAATAAGATCCGCTGGAGCAGATTATTCAATATCATCCACTGGAACAACGATTGAACACCCCAGCCGGAGGACTGATTCAGATCCCCTCGCTCTACCTCCCTCCAGCCGAATTGGTATGGCTCTCCCGGTCGAATACCCTAGTTACAGACCGGAAGATGAAATGGGAGAAAAAGTGCCTTTTCAACCGAGCATCCATCCTTGGACCAAACGGCATCCAAACCTTAACCGTACCGGTTCACTCCACGGGAGGAAAATCGACTTGCATCAAGGATATTCAGATTTGCTACCAACAGGATTGGATCCGGGTGCACACGGGTGCGCTCATTGCAGACTACAATAGCAGTCCGTTTTTTCCAATGTTCCGAGATGAAATATTCACTGTTTATTCCAGAAAGCACCGATTTCTGTTGGATCTCAATGAGGAACTGAATGCCATTGTCATCGGACGACTTTCAAAAGGCAACTCAAACATGGAAGGAGATCCATACGAATCGGTTCCGGATTGTGACTTCACCTACTTGAAAGATCCGAAAAGCATTGAAGCCCATGTTGCTCCTATAGCGCCTTATGTCCAGGTTTTTGCGGATCGCTTCCCTTTCAGTCCTTTCATGTCGTGGGTGGATTGGCTTTCCAATACCGGGGGGCGTTAACAGTACGCCTCAGGAGTCAATTTTCCGTAGTTTTGTCCGCCCTTTCGTCATCCAATCATAACGACACCCATGTCAATAGAACACATCCGCGAACAACTCGGCAAGGAAGCCGATAACCTCCTTGGCCATGTATGCCGAACCATACCGGCCTCCCAGATTCATTTGCCCGGATCTGACTTTACGGATCGAATATTCGCAGGAAGCAACAGGACCAATCAGGTATTGCGCAGCATTCAATCCATTTACGGAAGCGGTCGTCTTGCAAACTCAGGCTATGTGAGTATTTTACCGGTAGATCAAGGAATTGAACACAGTGCAGGAGCTTCATTCGCACCCAATCCCGCATTTTTTGACCCCGAGAACATCGTAAAATTGGCCATTGAAGGCGGATGCAACGCGGTCGCTTCCACGTTCGGCGTACTCGCATCCGTTTCCAGGAAATACGCCCATAGGATTCCATTCATTGTAAAGATCAACCACAACGAATTCCTGACCTATCCCAACAAATTTGACCAAATCATGTTTGGTTCGGTAGATGAGGCCTGGAACATGGGCGCCGTTGCCGTGGGTGCCACCATTTACTTCGGATCGGAGGAATCATCCCGTCAAATCGTAGAGGTCGCCCGCGCTTTTGAACGGGCACACGAATTGGGCATGGCGACGGTCTTGTGGTGTTACACTCGGAACAGTGCTTTCAAAAAGGACGGCACTGATTACCATACCGCTGCCGACCTTACCGGGCAAGCCAATCACCTCGGTGTCACTATTCAAGCGGACATCATCAAACAAAAGTTACCGACTACCAATGGCGGCTACACCGCCTTGAATTTCGGCAAAACACACAAAAAAGTCTACGAAGAACTCTCCTCGCCGCACCCTATCGACCTTTGTAGGTACCAAGTGGCCAACTGTTACATGGGCAGGATGGGATTGATCAATTCGGGAGGCGAAAGCAAAGGTGCCAGCGATCTTTCCGAAGCCATCACTACTGCAGTAATCAACAAACGGGCGGGCGGTCATGGACTCATCTCCGGTAGAAAAGCATTTCAAAAACCTTTTGATGAAGGCGTCAAATTACTGCATTCAATCCAAGACGTTTATCTCAACAAAGAAGTTACAGTAGCCTAAATTTCAATATTTTAAATTAGATTATTTAAAATAAAAATTGAGATTAAATTTCCCTCATCAATCTCATTCCTACCGCAAATCAATCAGTATTAGAAGTCCCAAACGACAGCACCATGAGTTGGTTCAAAAGGATTAAAGAAGGCATCACAACGAGCACCCAGGAGAAAAAGGAAACTCCCGAAGGTCTATGGTACAAGTGTCCGAAATGCAAATCCATCCTGACCACCCTCGAGCATGCGGAGAACATGTGGGTGTGCACCAAATGCCAGTTTCACGAACGCATCGGCTCAGAAGAGTATTTCGCCATCCTTTTCGACGAAAGCGGTTATACTGAACTCAATGCCGGTATGCGATCCGGGGATCCACTCAAGTTCACAGACACCAAAAAGTACACCGACCGTGTGCAGGACACCACCCGAAAAACCGGCTTAAACGACGCTATTCGTACTGCATCCGGTGAAGTTCAAGGTATCCCGGTAACCATCGCTTGTATGGATTTCAAATTCATCGGAGGTTCCATGGGATCGGTGATGGGAGAAAAAATAGCCCGCGCCATCGATTACGCCATTGAGCACCGGACTGCTTTTATGATCATCTCCAAATCGGGTGGTGCACGTATGATGGAGGCGGCTTTTTCACTGATGCAAATGGCGAAGACATCGGCTAAACTCACCCGGCTTGCTGATGCGGGCTTGCCATACATCTCACTGATGACCGACCCCACTACCGGTGGAGTCACGGCTTCCTTCGCCATGTTGGGTGATATAAACATGGCTGAACCAGGAGCACTCATCGGCTTCGCGGGACCCAGGGTCGTCAAGGAAACTATCGGTAAAGACCTCCCCAAGGGGTTCCAAACCTCAGAATTCGTCCTTGAACATGGCTTCCTGGACCTAATTGCAGAGCGTAAAGACCTGAAAACCAAGCTTGGTCAATTGTTCGGCTTCATGATGAAGTAAATTCACATTCGGGTCAAAATGCGACCTCTCCATTCAATAAAGACACTTCATATATTATTTTAATCATATTTGGGTTTGGCAACCAACGTTTTGTATCTTTGCCGACCTGAAAAGTAATTTCTGCTGAAAAGAACATGCTGCTAACTGCTGAATCGAAGAAAGCCCTCTTCAAAAAACACGGAAACTCTGAGTCGAACACCGGCTCAGCAGAGGCTCAGATCGCCATCTTTACTGAGCGTATCAACCACCTTACAGATCACCTGAAAACTTCCCGCAAAGACTTTTCCACCCAGCGCGCGCTCATCACGCTTGTCGGTAAGCGTCGCAGTCTGCTGGATTACCTTCACCAAACGGATATCACCCGTTACAGGGCCATCATCAGCGAACTGGGTATCCGCAAATAAGCATGCCCGGAGCAGGCAACTCGAAAAAAGGCAATTCAAAAATTGCCTTTTTTTCGTTTCTACCCATGAATACAGTCAATACTGGTTCCGGGTTTCTACTACCTATCGATATCATATAGATCCAATAAAAAGCTGTCCAAAATGCAACCAAAAGCAACCACTGTCTCATCTCTTCTCCCCGACGGACGGGAGATTGTCATCGAGACAGGCCGATTGGCCAAACAGGCCCACGGTTCCGTTATCGTCCGTCAAGGCAATTGTATGCTGCTGGCCACCGTGGTCTCATCTGAGAAGGCCAAGGAAGGAGTCGACTTCCTTCCACTCACTGTCGATTACCAGGAAAAATTCGCCTCCGCAGGTCGAATCCCAGGTTCATTTTTCCGTCGTGAAGCAAGGCCTACCGAGCAGGAGATCCTGATCTGCCGTCTCATCGACCGGGCATTGCGTCCGATCTTCCCTTCCGATTACCATGCCGACATCCAGATTCAGGTGTTCCTGATCTCTGCAGATAAGGATGTCGCTCCCGATAGTCTTGCCGGACTGGCTGCATCGGCAGCAGTCACCATCTCCGATATCCCCTTCAACGGACCAGTTTCCGAAGTCAGGGTTTGCCGAATCAACGGAGAGTATATCATCAACCCACGTATCGAATCAGCCGAAGGAGCAGACATCGACCTGATCGTCGCCGGAACCGCCAAGGACATCCTGATGGTCGAAGGAGAATGCGATGAGGTTCAGGAAGTCGATATGGCTGAGGCTATCCGTACCGCGCATGAAGCCATCAAGGTACAGTGCGCAGCCCAGCTGGAACTTGCAGAAAAGCTTGGTGGGATCCAGAAGCGTGACTACAGTCACGAAGTACACGACGAGGAACTCCGCGAAAAAGTAAATCGCGAAACCTACGACAAAGTCTACGCCGTAGCACGTCGTTGCAATCCGAACAAGAAAGAACGCAAGGAAGGTTTCAAGCAGGTACTCGAGGAGTTCCTCGCCACTTTCAGCGAAGAAGAGCGGGCCCAGAAAGAAGGGCTGATCAAGAAGTACTACCACGATGTGGAATACGATGCCATGCGCGATATGATCCTTAAGGAGCGTATCCGACTCGACGGACGTGGCCTCACCGATATCCGTCCTATCTGGTCTGAAGTGAATTACCTGCCTTCAGCTCACGGATCGGCCGTATTCACCCGCGGTGAAACGCAATCCCTGACCACAGTAACCCTGGGAACTAAACTCGACGAGCAGATCATCGACCAGGCCATGTACCAGGGCACTAACAATTTCATGCTTCACTACAATTTCCCCGGGTTCAGTACGGGTGAAGTGAAGCCCAACCGCGGACAAAGTCGCCGCGAGGTGGGGCACGGCAACCTGGCCCTGCGCTCATTGCGCCAGGTGATGCCCGGTGAAGACATCAACCCCTACACCATTCGAATCGTTTCCGATATTCTTGAGTCGAACGGTTCCAGTTCCATGGCCACCGTTTGTGCTGGCTCCCTTGCCTTGTTTGATGCAGGCATCAAGATCAAAGCTGCCGTTTCCGGTATCGCCATGGGTCTGATCACTGATGGCAAAGGAAACTTCGCCGTATTGAGCGATATCCTGGGCGATGAAGATCACCTTGGCGATATGGACTTCAAAGTGACCGGAACCTCCAAAGGGATCTGTGCCTGCCAGATGGATTTGAAAGTGGACGGACTTCCGTATGATATCCTGCTTCAAGCCCTTGAGCAAGCGCGTGCCGGCCGCCTGCATATCCTTGACGAGATGAATAAGACCATCTCACAGCCTGCCGAAGATTACAAGCCGCATGCACCACGCATCGTCAAGATCCGTGTGGCCAAGGATTATATCGGTGCCATCATCGGACCCGGAGGAAAGATCATTCAGGAAATCCAACGCCTTACCAACACCTCGATAACCATCGAGGAAATCGGTGGGGAAGGACATGTGGAGATCGCTTCGCCTGACAAGGCTTGTATTGATGCAGCACTGTCTCGCATACGAGGAATCGTCGCCGAACCTGAAGTCGGTGAAGTGTATGAAGGAAAAGTCAAGACCATCACCACGTTCGGTGCCTTCGTTGAATTCATGCCCGGTAAGGATGGACTTCTGCACATCTCCGAAATCTCCAACGATAGACTGGCCTCCATGGACGGCGTCTTTAAAGAAGGAGAAATCGTTAAGGTGAAGCTGGTTGAAGTCGATAAGAAAACCGGCAAATACCGGTTATCCCGTAAGGTTTTGTTGAATAACCGTCCGGAAAGAGTAGCTCCCAAAGAGGAAAACTGATCCGGAAATACGCTAAATATTTGAAAGCCTGTTGTTTACAACAGGCTTTTTTTATGTACAATCCTCAAGACGCAGTGTTTAATTTGATTCAAAAACTAACGGTTTCAATCGTTTCTGCCCAATTGTCGACCAGAATCACCTGAATCTTACATCCGGAAAAGGCATACAACATGTCATGCTGCAACCTGCTTCCAATACATGCCGTTAAGGGGACTTGTATTCTTTATAGCAAACATGAGACAATTAAAAATTACCAAGCAGGTCACCAATCGCGAAACCGCATCACTCGACAAATACCTTCAGGAAATCGGGAAAGTGGACTTGATCAAGCCCGAGGAAGAGGTGGAACTGGCTCGCCGTATAAAGGAAGGCGACAGACAGGCTCTTGAGCGTCTCACCAAGGCAAATCTGCGCTTTGTCGTTTCCGTGGCCAAGCAATACCAGAATCAGGGATTGACCCTTGGTGATCTGATCAATGAAGGGAATGTGGGTTTGATCAAGGCGGCTCAACGATTCGATGAAACGCGGGGATTCAAATTCATCTCCTATGCCGTATGGTGGATCAGACAAAGCATCCTTCAATCTTTGGCAGAACAAGCACGCATCGTCCGCTTGCCTTTGAACAAGATCGGTTTCATCAACAAGATAAACCGGGCCTTCGCTCAGCTCGAACAGGAGTTCGAACGTGAACCCACCAACGAAGAATTGTCGGAAGTTCTGAATATATCCGTTGATGATGTACTCGATACGATGCGTTCATCAGGACGACATGTATCCATGGACGCCCCGCTGATCCAGGGAGAGGACTCCACAATGATGGACCTAATGCCCGGTGAAGATTCAACACCCTCCCCGGAGAACAACCTCATTACCGAATCGCTTCGCAGAGAGATCGAAAGGGCTCTGTTCACGCTCACACCGCGTGAAGCCGACGTCATCCGCCTGTATTTCGGCCTGAACGACTCGCCCATGACTCTTGAGGAAATCGGTGAACGTTTCGAACTCACCCGCGAACGCGTACGTCAGATCAAAGAGAAAGCGATACGCAGATTGAAGCACACATCGCGCAGCAAGATCCTGAAGACCTATCTGGGTTAGACATATGACAACATTTTGAAAAGCCTCGGTATACCGGGGCTTTTTTCATTTAACTGACTAAGATCAGGTGAGGTTCTGACACAACAAATCCAAATCCCAAGAAAATCAGATTTCCTTTGAATAATGAAAAAAATGCTGATGCAGGTGATAATTACACTGCTTTTCACCTGCGCTGCACTGATTACTCCAATTTATGGCAGATCACGGGACCAGGCGATGTTGAATCACTCCGCATTTAAAGTAAAAAAAACGGACTCCCTAATCAACACCGCACCTACTCCGGATCGAAAAAGCAGGTTCCATTTCACAGCCGGGTATGAGTTCTGGACAGGGAAAAAATTTGAATCTATAAAAACAACAGATCCCCCTAGCATCTTTGACGGCATTGAAGAAACGGCCATTCTAAATTGGGAATCAGGATTGTACTACGAAGCTGCCATAACTTTTCCCAATCTAAACATCAAAGGAAATCCGGTCACTTTGGGTATTGGAATTGAAAAACTTCAATATCAATATGGTGGATTTATTGATGTCGATCAAACCTTGTCAGGCTGGTTCAGTGAAACCTATTATGGTGAATACCTGGTTCACACCATCGACTTGCATTCCTTTTCGCTGATGGGTTTATTGAATGTGAAACCCTTTGTGCCAAAACGTATTTTCGGTTATTCAATCAGTGTGTTCAGTGCCATTCGGTATTTTGATATTCAGGAAACCGAACGGGTAACCATGCAAAGCAACTACCATATCAATGGAACTACAGGTCAAATGGAATATCAATCCGAGACCTTTCAAAGATCAATGCCTGCCGACAAACTTGCCATTGAAGCCGGGGGGGCGCTTGGAGTTGCATGCAAGCCGATTCATATCCATAATACTTCCACAGGTAACACTTAGAGGAACATTCATCAGCAATGCTGTTCCTGCCACTACTTACACAAGTGGAATTGATGGTGACAAAATCGAAATCGAAGAGCGTAAGAGCAGTTACCATGGGATTTTCTTAATGGTGGGAATCGGACTTCATCTTTAATCAGTCAATAAAAGGTCAATTAGGTCACTTTCCATCCCAGAACTTCAATTTAAACCGGGTTTATGAATGACTACTAACAAAAACACCTTCCATTCAATCAGCATCTTCTTATCCTTGATGATGGTCGTGCTTTCTTCCACTTCGAAGGGAGGACAGTCTGCTTCCAAGACCGAACACATCAGCTTTACGGGAGACCCGGACTCAATTGTGGTGTACAAGCCGATAAAAGAAAGTACAACTGTCCACTATTACACCATTGCAACCAGATGGAACAAGCAGATCTTTATGCTGAATGAGCTGATCAAAGAACCTGAGATGGACTTAGGCTTTAGCATTTTCGGTAGCGACACAGAAAGCGACCGAGAGACTTACGGTGTACTTTCAGACAAGCCTTCCTTCGAAATGTCAATTGACTTTTCGAAGCTTAAAACCGCAGGATCACCCCTGTCGATCGGACTCGGTTATGAACGATTTCAATTCAGTCAATCCGGTTTTCTCGATGTCGACAAGATCCAACAAGGAATTCTCAAAAACGAATATATCGGTGAGTCAATCATCATGTCGCACGATTTAAAGTCGGTCTATGTCATTGGAGCACTAACTCTTCAAGAATACAATCCGGCTCATTTCCTGGGTTATTCCATCCATATAGTTGGCTAATTGATGTACACTCACCTAAGGGAAAAGGAAGAGGTGACCATGCAGACCGACTTGATGCAAAACAGCTCAACCGGTGCCCTCGAATATAAAAAAGAGGAATTTTCACGAACCGTGTTTGCCGACCTGTACTCGATGGAGGCGGGCGTTCGTTTTGAATGGCATGCTTCAGCTTATTTTTCTTTGATTTTACCCCAAGTCACCTACAGAAGAACTCTTTATCGGGAGGCGATTCCATCCAAAATCTACACAAGCTTTTTCGACGGAGATCAGTTGGTCATGCCGGAGCGAACGAACGGCCTGAATAGCCTCTTTTTCATGTTCGGAATGGGTGTACACTTTTAGACCCCTGGGCGGGCATCACCGGAAAAACGGCCAGGTTGCGTAACTTTACGTTTCGAAAAAAGCCCATGCCCGTACTTATCGCCCCATCCGTCCTTTCCGCAGATTTCGGCAATCTGCAGCAAGACATCAAGATGATCAATGAAAGTCGTGCCGACTGGTTCCATGTCGACGTAATGGATGGCGTATTCGTTCCGAATATTTCCTTTGGATTTCCCGTCATGAGCGCTTTGAGAAAGCACGCCAAGAAGCCATTGGATGTGCACTTGATGATTGTTGAACCGGACAAGTACCTGGCAGCCTTCGCCGACGCCGGAGCCTCTATCATTTCCGTTCATTTGGAAGCCTGCACGCATCTCCACCGGACCATCCAATCGATGCGACAGCTGGGTGTACTGGCGGGAGTAGCCATCAACCCACATACGCCGGTATCGCTCCTCTCAGAGGTGATCGCCTCGATTGACCTGGTTGTGGTCATGTCTGTCAATCCCGGATTCGGCGGGCAGCGTTTCATCAAGAATACACTGAGCAAAGTCGATGACTTGAAGAATCTGATTCTTCAAAAAAACTCATCCGCTAAAATTGAAATCGACGGAGGTGTGGACTTAAAGAATGCCCGTGAACTGGTGGAGGCCGGTGCTGATGTCTTGGTGGCCGGAAACACGGTTTTTTCATCCACCAACCCTACAGAAGTCATTTCTATGCTGAAGGATTGCGTGTCACAGACTGCGTAAGCCCTATTCCATCCGTAAATCAGGCGACGTAGTCGGACAAGTATCCGAACCGCGAAGTAAGTTTACCTTCCCTCGCGATACTAGCACGTTCAATCAGACCGTTGTCCTCACCCAACAACGACGGCATGACCCGTTCGATCAGGTGCTTCCCGAACCCTTCAGATGCATCCCTGGGAAGTTCACATGGGAGATTGTCTATAGCCATTACCGTAATGGTGGATGGCGCGAAAGGCTCGTCGATTTTCTCGGTATTCGGATTGTAGCCGTAAAACTTATCCTCGATCGTTGATGGCTTGGTAGTCGAAGGAATACTGCCGTCGATATCGCAGGTCACATCGGCTATAACCGAAATCCGAAAACGGGGATCGCGCATCTGGTCTTTGGTGAAAAGGACCGGAGCTGCAGGATTCCAAAAAGTACAGTGAATCAACAGATCGCAATTGGAGGCGAATGAATGCCCATGAGCGAAAGTACAATCGAACAACTCGGGATGTTCGTGAAACAGGCTGTTGCTGAAGGGCGATCCGTCCTTGGAACGGTGATAATCCTCAGAATGCAATTGAGCATAGACAGGCTCCCTGAAAGAATAGTTCAGGAATTCATAGGCAGTTACTTTTCTCAGACCAAGAACACCCAGCACTTCCAAAGCGCCATTCGCTACACGTCCGCCACCGGTAACGATGATTTTGATGTTGGGCAAGCTGATCTGATCCAAGCCGGCGAACAACTCCTTTTTATCGTGACATAACTGCGCCGGCTTCAGCTCAAACAAACCATACTTGAGTCCATAGGCCATGATGCCGTTGTAGGCACCTACCAGACCTGCATACCTGCCAAATCCGATGACACGGTTATTCTTTTCATCCACCAGACATTCGTAATCGATGAGTTGAACACCTTTTTGCAGGACTGTTTTGAGCAGATCACGATTGTGAGGCTGCTTTTTGATCGTATGGGAAAAGAACAAGTACTTTTTTCCCGGAATGAGTTTCTCCTTCGGAACTTCTTTTATGCCCATCAGCACATCGCATTGACTTAGGTCTTCCTGCAATGAGATTCCAAGCGACGCATACTCTGCATCGGAATAGCATCTGTGTGGGGATGGCTGAACCAGGATATTCAACCCGGGGTACAGCTCCACTAGTTCTTTGCATTGCAACGGAGTAAACGGCACGCGCTTGTCGCGAGGCATTTTCTCTTCCCGAATGATACCAATCGTCATAGGAGACAAAGGTACCGATTCAGCAGTGAAAAACACACTTGAAAGAAGCGAGCAGCTCCTAAGACCGTATCCCGCGTTTATTCAACTCCTTCTGAAAAAGCCTGGCATTCACAAGGTGTTGCTGATAGGTCTTTGCGAAAGAATGGTATCCGGAAAAATCAGCGCGGGCGCAAAAGAACATGAAATCATGTTTCTCAGCGTTCAATACTGCATCTATCGACGAAATGGACGGGATGCAAATCGGTCCGGGTGGCAACCCGGTGTACAAATACGTATTGTATGGAGAGTCGATCTCCTTGTGGATGTCGAGCACCCTACGGATACTGAAATCACCGGTTGCATAAACCAATGTTGGATCGGCTTCCAGCTTCCATCCTTTCCTGAAACGGTTCAGATAAACACCTGCAATCCTGGCCTTCTCATCGTTCCTGTTGGTCTCCTTCTCCACTATCGAGGCGATGATAACGGCCTGCATTTCCGTCAACCCTAACGCCTTTGCTTTTGCCCGCCTGGTCTCGGTCCAGAACTTCTTCGACTCACCCAACATCCGTTTGAAAAATTGTTCAGCAGAGGTGTTCCAAAAATATTCGTAGGTGTTGGGGATGAACATGCCCAGAACTGCATCCGGGCGTATGCCGTTCTGTTCAAGATAATACCGGTCCCTGAGCAGGAACGCGATTGAGGCTGAGTCAGCTTCAATTTTCTTACTTACCGATCCCGCCAATTCGAAAATCGTCCTGTGGTTACGCACAACAACCCTGACCGGGTCTTGTTTTCCGGATCGGAGCAAGGATACCAGCTCCCGGTTCCCCATACCCGATTTGATCTTGTAGCGTCCCGGCATGATCCGTTCAGGATAGTTCATCTGCTTCGCTGTCCATTCAAAACTCTTTACATCCTTGATGTATCCCCCATCCTCAAGTATTTGGACAACCTCAGGAAAACCGGAACCGGTAGGAATCAATACATAGGACTTGTCTTGAAGAGGTGCAGTATTGGGGGTGAACAGTCTTTTGTAAAGCACGATGCCGTAAAAAAGCATGGACACTGCGAAAAGCGCAGCCAACCCCAAGATTGTCTTTTTTGCGACACCCGAACCAGATTTTCTATTTTTCGTCTTACTCATCTCAATTTCCTTTCAGACCGGATAGCTGCCAGTGCACGACGGGCTTGTTCTTGTCGGGGATTCTTTACCATCACCACATTCAACAACCGCTCCGCTTCAATCAAATCGCCTTCCTGAATACAAACAGCAGCTTTGTTCATATACGATTGCTCGTAGTCAGGATCAAGAGCGATGGACCGATCGATCAATTGATGCGCTCGTACTGTATTCCGGTCCCTTTGCAAGACGAGGTAGCCGAGATTGCAAAAACCGGGTGCATAATTCGGATGTTCCTTGACCATGAACTCCCAAATTTTCCCGGCTTCATTCGGTCGACCGGCATTGACTAATAAAGTAGCGTACTTGTTGGCAAAAGCGGGATCAAGCGGAGCTAGTTTATAGGCGTTTTCAAACCAGGGCAGGGGATCTCGCGCGTCGCCTTTGCCCGGATTGGTCGTTCCATCGACCAGTAACAATTCCCCGATACGGTAGGAAGTCCAGGCATCCCTGTTTTCAGGATCCATTCTATTCAGACCTTTCCGAATATCAGGAAGTTCACTCAACAGCTGATTTAACGACTGGACATCCCTCTTTAAAAAAGCAATCCGAACGAGTGAATGGAATTGTTTCCGCTTTTCATCCTTGGTATGGTGAGGGATGTATTTCAGGGCAGAATCAAGAAGTGAAATTGAAAAACCGAATTTTTCAACGTAATTGACATAGGCTTCTCCGGTCGATTCCCGTGGGGGATCGGAATCATGCACACAAATGATCCCTTTCAGCTTGCGAATGGCACCCGACTCATCACCGGCATCCATCCGGTGAATGCCGATCCTATGATCGTGCACACTGACGTGCGGAATATCAACGGTTCCATGAAGTGGCATATGACACGAAACGCAATCATCACTCGATTTCGTACGCAATACACTCTTCTCCGTACAAAGACTTTTTACTTTTTTGCCATGGCAATCCATACATGCCGCGTTAAAAAGATTCCGGCCGCTTTTTTTCACGGAGACGTGAGGGTTATGGCAGGTAATACAGGTTAGAGCATTCTTATAGGGCCGCAAGGCTTCCGATTCGGATCTTGAGGAAGGCGCGCTCTCGATAAAACACTTGCTCATTTTGAGACGTTCTGCATGCGAAGCCATGATGTGCTGCTCTCCGTCGTCATCATATACAGGCATGTAGATATTCATCACTTCGGACAGACGCATACCCGGCTTGAAATCAAGAAAGGACTTTCCCTCCCTTAGGACTGCATTCCCCTGGACATGACAACGTTGACAAACATCGAACTGCAAGTCGATGGGTAATTTAGCGGGATTCACAATTGAATAATCGATCGCCTTCGCCGTATCGATCAAGATCCCCATCGATTTCTCCCGAACGTGGATGCTTCCGGGTCCGTGACAGCGTTCGCAATCAATTCCTGAAGGAACCAGATTGTACTTGTTCGACGATCCGACGACAAACTCCGGATAGGCATTGTGGCAACTCATGCACTCCAAACCGATGGAACGGTTGAACCTTGAGTTATTGCCTTGCTCAAATCCCGGTGGAAGATCCCACTTGCCTTTCTGGGTATAATAAGTTAGTGGCGCCTGGAACAGATATCCATTCCTGTCAAGGATGTGCGAGTTTGTATGCTGTCCCGACCCTACAACATAGGCAACGTGCTCCCTGCGCTGATGAATGGTATCCTTTCCATTCAACCGGAATTCGGAAAAAAAGAGGGAATCGTCTTTCCAGAAAGGATGATAGAACAGATCCTTTTGTTTGTCATATACTGTCGAACCCGCATTGAATTCCGCGGCGCTTTTTACAGTGGTTGCGCGGTCGAAGGACATGCCCATTCCGGTATGCCGGAAAGTCTCGTGGATTCCGGAATGACAACCCATGCAGGTATTCATTCCGACATAGCGTGCCGTGTCGGACAAACCGGCATAACTCGTTCGGGAACGTGCGATCTGCTCCGGATCTAAAGCTGTCCTGGTACCGCAGACCCAGTTCAGAAAGGCGGATATGGCTACCAGCAAGACGATTCCAAAGCGGTGCACCATGCGCTTTTCTATCAAAGGATTGGCTGTGGCCTGATCAATTGAAAAAAGGTGACGTTATGCCATTCTCCATCATAAACAATCCAATCGCGCAAAACACCGCACGGTTTAAAACCGACCTTGGAAAAGAGCTTAAGGCTGGGTTCGTTCATATTGTTAATATGACAATACAACTGATGAAGATTCAGCACGGTGAAGCAGTGCCTGATCATAAGCTTCAATGCCTCGGAGGCATATCCCTTTCGGCGCTGCGACGGTTCCCCGATGAGGATGCCCACTCCCGCCCGTCGGTTCTGAGGATCGAAATCGAACACATCAACATACCCAATGGTCAACCCGGCTCCGGGAACCTCTGTAATGGTTTCAATGGCCAACCTCATTTGCCTGGTGGCATAAATATCCTGGGTTGCGTTCGCATAATACTGCTCAAGCGTATACCTTGCGTATGGAGAGAGCGTGCCGCTGACTTGCCATATCTCCTGGTCGTTCTCGAAAATCATCATCAGATCCACGTCCTGCGGTTCCAATGCGCGCAAAATGATACTGTTACCACGAATCATAATTCAATTTCTCCTTTGAAAACAAATGTAGCCGGACCTTCCAGCCAGACGTTTCGAAAACCATCACCTACCGAATCAAAACTGACATTGAGCAATCCGCCTTGTGTGGAAACACCACATGTCGTCCGCCCGCCAGTGACCCCGAGACGGTGTGCCAGCAAAGCGGCAGCGGTGACACCGGTTCCACAACTCAAAGTCTCCGCTTCAACACCGCGCTCGTAAGTACGCACATGCAAAAGACCATCTTTCCATTCCATGAAATTCACATTGACCCCGTCGTCTTTGAATCGTTCGCTGAATCTGGTCTTCCGGCCTTCGGCGGTAACGTCGAAGCCATGAAGTTCGTCGACACAGTGAATAAAATGAGGCGATCCGGTGTTGATCAGATACCCATCATCTACTAGGGCGATTTCATCCACATCAATCATCCGCAAGCGGATCGATCCGGGCCCCAACACCACCGCTTCGTGGGGTCCGTCACTGGCCAGGAAACGAATGTTGGGACCTTTCACCAACCCGGAAACCACGGCAAAGTCGACCAGACAACGTCCACCGTTACCGCACATGCTTCCGGTTTTTCCGTCCGAGTTGTAATACACCATTTCGAAATCAAAACCGTTCATCTTCCTGATGAGCATCAACCCATCTGCACCGATGCCAAAGTGGCGATCGCACAACATGGCTATCGTAGCCCCGGAAAGTTCGACAGCTTCTTTCCAAGCGTCGAAAATCACGAAGTCATTTCCGGCGCCCTGGTATTTTACGAATGGAATCCGCACCCCGTAAAAGTAGCAAATATGGTTGTTTATCCTCCTCGACTAAAGCCATTTCCGGGATGCAATCAAAAGCACTTCAACTTGTTAAATCGAGTTAAATTCACACGGCTTTCATTTCCTCGAAAATAATTTTGACAGGTCTGACGTATATATGTTGACTGATATTCACCAACAAAAAAAACAAAAGCCATGCGCAAACACATCCTTTTCGTTTCGCTGACCATTCTCGGCGGTTTTGCAGGAGCTTCCCTATACCAATGGGCGCTCCCCTCATCCCCCAGCTTCTCCAATCTGGATGGATATGACCACAAAAATCCGGTCAAACAAGTACTGTACGCGGGGCCATCCGCTCCTCCGGTCGATTTCACCGCTCCCGCTGAGCGGGCAGTCACTACCGTTGTTCACGTAAAAACAACAATTTCCCGCACGTCGGGAATGGCCAATCCATTCTTTGACCCCTTTTCTTTCTTTTGGGGACAGCCGTCGCCCCAGTCCGCTCCGCAACAACAATCAGCCGGCAGCGGTGTGATTCTTTCGGAAGATGGATACATCGTGACCAATAACCACGTCATAGAAAACGCCGACGAAGTCACGGTGACCCTCGACGACAAGCAGACATACAAAGCACGCGTCGTGGGTATCGACCCCTCTACGGATCTGGCTTTACTGAAAGTGGAAGCAGAAAAGCTTCCCCATATCGATTGGGGGAATTCAGACGAGGTACGTGTCGGCGAATGGGTTTTAGCAGTTGGAAACCCATTCAATCTGACATCGACCGTGACCGCCGGAATCGTCAGCGCAAAAGCCAGAAACATAAACATACTGCCCAACCAGCGGTTCCCAATCGAATCATTCATACAAACCGACGCAGCGGTCAACCCGGGCAATTCGGGAGGGGCTTTGGTGAATTCCAGGGGCGAATTGATCGGCATCAATACTGCCATCGCATCGAACACCGGTTCCTATTCCGGTTATTCTTTCGCCATTCCCGTGAACATGGTTCGCAAGGTGGTTGACGACCTGATCGAGTTCGGCACAGTACAACGGGGCTTCATCGGCGTGAGTATTCGGGATGTGGATGCCGAATTTGCAAAGGAGAAGGACCTGCGTACACTTCAGGGGGTTTACGTGAACGGCCTCACCGAAGATGGAGCTGCGGAAAGTGCCGGCATACGTGAGGGAGATGTCATCACCGCGATCAATGGCGCACCTGTTAAATCGTCTCCGGAGTTACAGGAGCAGGTGGGAAGGCATCGCCCTGGAGACCGTATTCAGGTATCCGTCATCCGGAAAGGCGATGAAAAACTGTTCAACGTGACCTTGAGGAACAAGGAAGGGACGACCGCTGTAAAACGAAACGAAACGGCCAGTTTGCTGGGCGCTACACTCGAAAACGCATCAGATGTCGAATTGGACAAATTGAGGCTCAATTCGGGTGTAAAGGTGAAGGAATTGCGTCCCGGTAAATTGAAAAATGCCGGACTGAAAGACGGCTTTATCATCACGGCCATCGACAATAAACCTGTAAAAAATTCTACAGAGGTCATTTCCTACCTGGACAGTAAACAAGGCGGCGTCCTTATCGAAGGCATCTACCCGAACGGCATGAAGGCATTCTATGGTTTTGGCATGTAGGTTCAGGAACTGAAACCGAAGAACTTTCTGACCGGTGGCCCCAAATGGGGCCACTTTTTTATTAACAAACACGGGATTTTGGTGAATAACTATTTATTTCTTGGTGTGATGGCTTTAATTTAATAACTTGAACCTGCCAAACCGACCTAAACCTAAACCTACCACCGAATGCGCCAGCTCAAAATCACCCGTTCCATCACCAATCGGGAAAGTGCATCCCTGGAGAAATACCTTGCCGATATTTCCAAGGAACCCATGATCACCGCAGATGAGGAAGCACGACTGGCCAGGCTGATCAAGGCCGGAGACCAAAAGGCTCTCGACAAACTTACTAAGTCGAACCTGAGGTTTGTGGTTTCCGTGGCCAAGCAATACCAGAACCAGGGGTTGAGCCTTCCCGACCTGATCAACGAAGGAAACCTGGGGCTGATCAAGGCGGCTAAGCGTTTCGACGAAACCCGCGGATTCAAATTCATCTCCTATGCTGTGTGGTGGATCCGTCAGAGTATTTTACAATCCATCGCAGAACAAGCCCGTATTGTCCGATTACCGATGAACCAGATCGGATCGCTTAGCAGGATCACCAAGGCCTTCAGCAAGCTGGAGCAGGAATTCGAACGGGAACCGACTGCCGATGAGGTAGCAGCGGTCACCGATATGCCCATCGACAAGGTGAGTGATGCCTTGAAAGTCTCCTTGAAACATGTATCCGTAGACGCTCCATTCGCTCACGGCGAGGACTCCACTCTACTTGATGTGATGGAGAGCACGGACACCCCGCGCACCGACATGAACCTCATCAATGAATCGTTGAAGCAGGAAGTAGAGCGCTCCTTGCACGGCCTTTCAGAAAGAGAGCGTGAAGTGCTGATTCTCTTCTTCGGCATCGGAGACAATCAACCCTATACCCTTGAGGAAATCGGCATGAAATTCAATCTCACCCGGGAACGGGTCAGGCAAATCAAGGAGAAAGCACTTCGACGTTTGCGCGGCAGGAATTTCAATCTCGTGCTCAAGGCGTTTCTGGGCGACTGAAATAAAATTATCCGAACAATCAAAAGGGGGCATCCGGTTGGAAGCCCCCTTTTCTTATTCAGTACGATCGCTATCAGTAGTAGGTCAAACGGATGACATCGGCCAGATACTTGGCGAATCGGATCACCTGACGGCTATACCCGTACTCGTTATCATACCACACATAAAGCACCATGCTGCGCTTGTCTTTGGAGACGATCGTAGCAGGTGAATCGACAATGGATGCACAAGGATTTCCGATCAGGTCGGACGACACGAGCTCATTCGAGTAGCTGTATTGGATCTGTTCGACCAGTTTACCCTTTAAAGCAGCATCTTTCAATATCTCGTTCACCGATTCTTTCGTGATTCCCTCCTTTTTCACCGTGAGGTTAAGGATAGCCAGGGAAACATCGGGGGTCGGGACGCGCACTGCATTGCCGGTGAGCTTTCCTTCCAGGGCAGGAATCACTTTCGATACCGCTTTGTCAGCTCCTGTCTCTGTGATCACCATGTTCATCGCTGCGGAACGTCCACGGCGGTATTTGCTATGGTAATTGTCCAGAAGGTTCTGATCGTTGGTGTAGGAATGGATGGTTTCAATGTGACCGCGTTCGATGCCCAATTGTTTTTCGATGACATCCAAAACAGGAACGATGGCGTTTGTCGTACAGGAGGCCGCTGAGAATATTCGCTCATCGTCATTGTGGCTCTTTTCATTCACTCCGTACACTACGTTCGGGATGTCTCCTTTGCCGGGCGCAGTCAGGAGAACCTTGTCTATACCTTTTGCTGACAAATGTTTACTAAGTCCCTCCCGGTCGCGTGATGCTCCGGT
This sequence comes from Bacteroidia bacterium, assembly GCA_032111385.1. GTDB lineage: Bacteria > Bacteroidota > Bacteroidia > AKYH767-A > OLB10 > JAJTFW01. The sequence goes on along the minus strand of JAULUX010000114.1, from coordinate 9,028 downwards.
GTTGTCGATCAAAAGTGCATTGTTGATTCCGTACGCGGCATAATCCACATCTTCCGGATTTTTAGCATCGATCACATAGATCGTATGACCGTTCACGATGAGCGCGCTCTTGTCGTGGTCTTCGATCACCGTACCCGGGAAAGGTCCATGAACCGAGTCGTTCCTCAACAATTCAGCTCTTTTGCTCAGGTCATCGGCAGAACGCTTTCGTACGACTATGGCACGAAGACGCAATTGTTCGCCTTTGCCTGCCTGGGCCACCAGTTCACGAGCAAGAATGCGGCCGATCCTACCGAAACCATACAAAACAACATCGCGCGGGATCATTTTCCGACGGTCTTTTCCTAAAAAACCGGAGAGCTTGTCGCCGATGAACCGGTCGATCGAGTTCTCATAGTTGCCCTTGTCCGTGATCCATTCTGCCGTCAGTCGGCCAATGTCGATGCGGGAAGGTGCCAATTCCATTGCAGAAAGAGCCCGGGCGATATCCAGTGTATCCTGGATAATAATGGGGCGTTTCACGATGTCACGAGCGTACTGGTGCAGGTTGAGGATCTGGCTGGCACTTCGGTCGACAAGCTGATTCCTGAACAGGATCAGTTCGACAGATTGATTGAACCAGAGCGAACCGGTAAGATGAATCAGCTCGATGGCTGCTTTTTCCTGCTCGATCCAGTCGCCTAACTGCTTCTCGTAGTTCTGTTGTGTGGCCGGGGTTTCGGGTGCGTTTATCATAGATGGAAAGGTTGGTGCAAAGATAAGTTTGAGGACGTAACCATGCACCGTTCTGTAAACATTGAACTGAGAATACTCAAATCCTTGTTTATCAGCCTTTTAAATACACTAACCTTTGACAATAGCCAGAAAGTCAGAGTTAAATGCCACTCCAAAAAAATACCAACAAAGCCTTAATAACCAATGGATTATAAAAAAGAGGCCTTCCGTTTCCGAAAGGCCTCTTACCGGGTGAATGAGGGGGGTCGAACCCCCGACCTCCAGTGCCACAAACTGGCGCTCTAACCAACTGAGCTACATCCACCGTTTCGCATGCAAAAGTAATGAGTTTTGATCTCATCCCGTTCAGAAAAGAAATGAATCGCTATTCAACCCCTGTGGACTTACCTTTGTCGCATGTCGGAGAAAACGGTGTTGGACGTTCGGGGAATGACCTGTTCGAGTTGCGCGAGCGGAATCAGCAGGCATCTTGAAAAATTGGGACTGCACGATGTGAACGTCCATTTCGACTCGGGCGAAGTGGAGGCAACCTTGCCAACGGGATGGAGTGCAGAACGGTTATGCAAGGAGATCGACAGGTTGGGTTACACCAGCAGTCTGAAGGGGGAGGATTCGAATCCCGGCAAATGGGAATTGCTGACGACTTCGCTCGGATTCCGATTTTTAATCAGTACCGTTTTCAGCATCCCATTGCTTTTGCACATGGTCTTTCCATGGACAATTCTGCATGACCCACTGGTCCAATTCATACTTTGCCTTCCGGTCATGTTCATTGGCTGGCAGCATTTCGGAAGGAGTGCCCTGGGTGCCATCCGATCAGGAACTTCCAACATGGATGTCCTCATCAGCCTCGGTTCGGGTTCGGCATTCATTTACTCCTGCATCGAATGGTCGATGATGCACAAGGATGCAACCGCCCCTCACCTCTACTTCGAGACAGCAGCTACCATCATCACGTTGCTGTTGCTGGGCAATCTGATCGAACGCAGAAGCCTGAAGTCGACACAGGCCGGTCTCGAGGCGCTGGTGAGAATCCAACCGGACAAAGCCCAGCGCATTGTCGACCCTATGACCGATCGCGAAAGGACAGAGACCGTCGATTCCTCGCAGCTTCGAAGCAACGACTTGATTCTTATCCCAACAGGCACCCGTATCCCTGCCGACGGTTTGGTGTATGAAGGGAGTGCAGACATAGACACTTCACTGATGACCGGGGAGAGCGTACTTCGGTCAGTGGTGGTCAACGACACCGTTTTGAGTGGCACTGTAGTCAGTGACGGTTACCTGAAGATAATCGTACAGCATGCCGGTAGCGAGACTGCCCTCAGCAGGATGATAGATACCGTGCGGAGCTCGGCATTGAGAAAGCCTGCCATCCAAAGAAGCGGTGACCGCCTCAGTGCAGTATTCGTTCCTGTTGTCATCGGACTGTCACTTATCACTTTTTGCCTCAATTACTGGTTGCTCGACTACGATGCCGGCGAGTCGTTGCTGCGCTCGGTAGCTGTTTTAGTCATCTCCTGCCCCTGCGCCATGGGTCTTGCGACCCCAACAGCCGTATCTGTCGGAATCGGCAAAGCGGCAAGGCAGGGTATTCTTGTAAAAGGAGGAGATACGCTTGAAAGGATGAGTCAGGTGCGCACCGTGGTTTTTGACAAAACCGGCACCCTCACCGAGGGCAGGATGAGCATCGACCAGGTTCATTATTGGGGTGAGGAAAAATCCATCCAGGGTTTGATCGGCACCCTCGAGCAGTACTCCACACACCCCTATGCTCAAGCTTTGACCACCGCCTACGGAAATCTACCTTTACCGGCAGACATCCGATTCCGCGACATCCGCGAGGTGAAAGGCAAGGGAGTCGAAGCTTATTCCACCGATGAACGCTGCTATCGCATCGGCTCCGCGGTTTTCGCCGGGGGATCGAAAGCGGACCCGGCATATCAGGTGTTCTTATCGTGCGATGGTACGACGCTGGCCTCGATCCGTTTCAGTGATACGATACGCGAAGAAGCCGCACACAGCATCGGGCAACTCAAGGCCTTGGGGTTGAATGTGGTGATGCTCAGCGGGGACAGGTTGGAGCACTGCCTTGATATCGCCAAAAAAACAGGCATCACTGAAGTGCACGGTGAGAAGTTACCTGAAGAAAAGGCGGCCATCATAAAAAAATTACAAGAAGCGGGCCCGGTGGCCATGGTGGGCGACGGAATCAACGACTCCGCTGCCATGGCCATAGCCGATGTTGGAATCGCCATGGGAAAAGGGACATCGATCGCTATCAAAACAGCCGAAGTGGTGTTGATGAATAGCCAACCTTTGAACAGCTTAACCGTGCTTCGTCATTTATCAATCGACACCCTTCGAACCATCCGCCAGAACCTGGGGTGGGCGCTTGCCTACAACCTGGTGGCCATCCCCATGGCTGCCACAGGGATGCTCTCGCCCTTGCTGGCATCCCTCTCCATGGCCTTTTCCGATGTCGTGGTGATCGGCAATTCGCTTCGATTGCACCTGAGAAAAAACCAAGGAGATTCGTGAGTACGCTCCAGTCAAAACCCAGTCCGGTCCGGGCTCTGCAGTTTTTCCAGCTGATGCGTTTCGGAACGGTATTCGTGACGGGCATTGTCCTGGCCCGGTCGGGAATGGCTTTGAATGAAATAGGACTTTATGAATCCCTCCTTTTCCTGAGTACTGCAACCGGTTTTTTCTGGGTGAACGGTCTTGGCAATTCACTCACCAGCCGATTTAACCCTTCGAATGAGCGAGAATCGGCAGAATCGGTATCAGCAACTTTCGGTCTTGTTTTAACCGGCTCCTTCCTCATCTCGGCATTGCTTTGGATTTTCAGGAGCCCCCTTTACTCGATCACCGGACCGGAAGCCGCATCGGTTTTCGGTTGGTTCTGCCTTTTCACCTTCTTCAACAACACCGCTTTCCTCAACGAAACCCTCCTCCTATTGCGCAGGCGCGGCAGCACATTGATAGCCTACGGCCTGCTCAATTTCTGTTTACACATCGGCGGGGCAGTTTGGATCATCCTTAGCGGAAAAGGGGTCGAGAGCCTGATCCAATTGCTTCTGGCGTTGGCTATACTTAAAAATATCTTGTTGGTCGTCCAGTTGTACCGAATGAATACTGTGCTTCCTAAGTTGAGCACCACCTTCAATCTTGGAAAATTGGCCTTTCCGCTTATTCTCAGCATGCTGATTTCCGGCTCATCAGAGATGATCGATGGATTCCTCGTTGGTCATTTCCTGGGCAATGAGGCTTTCGCCCTTTTTCGGTACGGTGCCCGCGAACTTCCCCTATCCGGAATTCTGGCTGCTGCCATGTCGCAGGCCATGGTCGCGCGATTTGCAGCGGAAGGGATCACGCGGGAAGGCTTGATGACTTTGAAGAAGGAATCCACTGCACTTATGCACGTTGTCTTCCCGGTCTCCATTCTGCTCATCCTTTTGAGTTCGTGGATATACCCGTTGGTTTTTAGTCCTGCATTTCTGGAAAGCGCTTCAGTTTTCAACATTTATGCCCTATTGGTCATTTCCAGGATGGTTTTTCCACAGACCCTCGTTCTTGCCCTTCAACGGCACGATGTCATTTTTCGAATCTCCATCATCGAACTATCCATCAATATCGTTTCAAGTGTTATACTGATGCGCTGGTTCGGAATGGAGGGAATTGCATTTGGAACAGTCATCGCCTTCATGGCAGAGAAATGTCTTCTTTATTTTTATGTCAAAAAGCAATCGGGCATCCGACTCACCGACCTTTTACCGATTAAAACCTGGTTGATGTACACCCTTTTGCTCCTTTTGGCTTTTACCTACACTATCATCCGATAGAACGCTTCTTTCTCAAAAGAACTTCAGAATCCACGCAGTCGAAAGCGTCGAATTGTTCATAAGATCCAGTCAATCGAGCATCACTTTTTTCTGTAAAAACAGTATGTTTGTTGCTATTCGATTCACAACTGAAATCAATTCCATCAAATTCATAAAAATTAACCTAAAACAAAAAACACGCATGAAAAAAAACGTACCCCTGATCAATTTGGGACGTGCAGGAAGCATCCTGCTGGCTGCCTGCTGCCTGGCGATCCTTCCTGCCTCGGCTCAAAACCGGGTAATGGCTCCCGGGAAACTGGTGAAGGCGAAAAAATTCGTTGCACCGACTGAACCCAAAGTCCAAACTTTTACCAACAAGACGGCAAAGCCTGCCCCTGTCCGTAAATCCACTCCAGGTAGCGGAAACCAAATTGCCACTGCAACCAAAGTGGATATTGCCACGTCTGCCAATATTTACGGATCTCTGGTAGCAGAGGGTACACTTGGTGCATACAATCCGACACTCGATGTGATTTCCTACACCAACAGGAAAGCTATCGGAAACACCTTCCCTGTCAACAACAGTGGTGTGATTCAAACCCATGTCAGTTACGACAAAGGTCTTACCTGGGATACGACCTTGGCCATCACCCAGAACGCTACCGACCCTAACCGTTACCCGAACGGTGTTGTGGCTAATCCTCCGGGAAATACCACTCCCAATCAGGGATATGCAGTGGCTTCTGCTCCGATCATTGTTGGCGGAGCAACCTGGGACGGCGGAACATTTGCCTCGCTTCGTCTGGACAACCAGAACGCCTCACAGCTGAACATCTACAACGCTTCTGCTCCCGTAACTCCTCAATACATGCCGCGTTTGGGCATGTGCACCGGAACCAACGGAAACGTCTACGTTCTCGGTTCTAATTACGACTTCAACAACACCACCAACCCTTATTTTGACGGAGCGGTGATCAACAAAGGCGTTTGGGATGCCGCCAACAACAACTACACCTGGACGCAAACGCTGATATACCATGCTTTCAGCCAGGATCCAGCAGACGGAAGTCAGAACTTCTCCTCTTTGGGAACCATCGCCTTCTCACAGGACGGTGTTACCGGTTACCTGGTACTGATTGGACGTGACTCCATCAACGACCACCAGGCTCCTATGCCGATTGTTTACCGCACTACTGACGCCGGTGCCACATGGTCATTGTATTACACCGGAGATTTCAGCCCGCTGTTTCAGGGATTCTTCCCTGCATCTTCTGCTGCAAATCCAGCTGTAGACCGTCCTTTTTGGAATTTGCAAAACAGCCTCGATGCCCAAGTTGATGCAAACGGAAAAATCCACATCCTGTGCGAAGTTTCTGCTGCATACAGTAACGATGCCGACTCCCTTAACTTCTTGAACAGCTACGGAACTGTATTCGATGTGTACGAAGACAACAGTGGAAACTGGAATGCACTTTGGGTAGGAACCGTCCTTACCGATCCGGAAGACGGAACCAACCTCAACTGGGCTGTTGGTACTGATGCCCGCCTTCAAATCACCCGCTCTGCTGACGCTACCAAGATGGGTTATTTCTGGATGGACACCGACACGCTTATTGCTGCAACCAATGCCTATCCAAATATCATTGGCGTAGCTGCTGACTTCACTACTCAGACCTACACCAACGAAATTAATTTCACTGCAGGAGGCAACTACGACGGAAGTAACTACTGGTTGTATGTTGCAGGAGACAGTTGGGCTGCCAACGGTAACTTCGTCGTACCCGGTATGACTAGCAGATCCATTGGTGCCACAGGAACTGATACTGAACCCTGGATGCATGAATTTGTAGGCGGACTGGAGTTCACTTCAAATGACTTTACCAATCCGTTCATCACCAGCTTGAACGAATTGCCAAACAACCTGAACACCATTGTCCTCTACCCGAACCCGACCGCTTCACTGTCCAATCTGATGCTCGATTTGAAATCAGGTTCCAACGTGATGGTGAATGTTGTTAACAGCCTCGGCCAGACGATTTCCAGCCAGAACTTCGGATTCCGTGCTGCAGGAAGCAACAACCTCCAGCTTGATCTGAGCGAGGTTTCCAGCGGACTTTATATCATCCAGGTGATGATCGGCAACGAGTGGACCAGCAAAGTCCTCAGTGTTCAGAAGTAATTGAAATTAAATTAGTTATTTCCAACAAATGGGCTCCCGAAGGAGCCCATTTGTTTTTATACCCTACGCCAAAAAAGATGTTTTTATTATTTTGGCTGCATACCAGGGACAACAATGCTACTTTAGGAAACCATCGTTCCGATTACAGAAATTCGCTTAGATTTGTCAGTAACATCAATTGGATCTATCCCACCATTCAGAAATCAACCAGAGATCAATCGATTCAATCACATAATCACTTACTAAAACCCAAAGCAAAATGATCAAAAGATTACTCATCTGCGGCATTGCGTTAGGCACAGCCTTCGGAGCAAATGCCCAGGCTTTGCGCACTGTGAAGCCAGCAAAAGGAGTAGTGGTTCGTCCGACGAACATCCAACTCCCACCGGTAAAAATCAACAAAGGCGAAATCAACATCGACGACCAGAGCCTCCTCCGTGTGCAGGCTGGTCCGACTGTTCAAGCCGCCGCTGCCCTGAAGAAAGTTCAACCCAAGACTTTCAGTGCTGTATCTGAAGCCATCATCGGAACTTCGGATTACGACCTGCAAAGCAACGTGAGCATGGGCAAACGTATCTCCAACAACGGAGACGGAACCATTTCAGTTGTTTATACGGGGTCACAAGCCGGTATGGGGTCCACATGGGCTGACCGCGGAACCTTCTACAACTATTTCGACGGATCGAGCTGGGGAACTCCTCCCACCACCCGCGTCGACGGTGCCCGCTCCGGCTGGCCGAACATGTGCGTTGCCAACGGTATGGAGTACTCCGTTGCGCATAGCGGTGGTGCAAACGGCCTGATCCTTTCCAAGCGCACCAAAGGTACCGGAACATGGACCAACTCGAACAATGCCGGTGGTCCTATGCCTGCAGGCGGTTCCGACATCTGGTCACGTATGGCAGTGGGTGGTGCTAACGGTCAATCGCTTCACGTGGTTGTCAACTCCCAAGGAAGCGGTACCGCTCCGATCCTCGGACAAAACGGTCCTGTCACCTACTCCCGTTCACAAGATGGCGGTGCTACCTGGGATATCCAGCACATCGTTCTTCCAGGCCTTGACTCCAGCATGTATTTCGGTTGGGGAGCGGATGTGTACCACATCGACGCCAACGGAGACAATATTGCCATTGCACTTGCTGAGAGCTTCGGCGACGTTATCCTGATGAAGTCAACCGACAATGGAACAACCTGGACCAAGACCATCGTTCAGCCAGGTCCCCTGGGTTCTATGTATGATCCCACTGCCAGCGGCTCTATCTCTGACGTGGACAACGACGGTGTAGCCGATCAGGTGGAGTCAAGCACAGGTGATGTGACGGTAACTGTCGACCCCACCGGTACAGCTCACCTGGCCTGGGTGCAGATGGTTTACCTGGATGACGATACGACTGCCGGAGCGGGTTGGAGTTATTTCCCCACCGTTGACGGCATCGTATACTGGAACGAAGGAATGACCAGCCCCTTGCTTGCTGCCACTGCTCCTGAACTTACAGGTGATACTGTTATCAGCATCGTAGCTTCAAACACCACTTGCCGTACACTGGGTTACTACGGTGGAAGCGGCTTGAGCGCGCACCCCAGCATCGGTTACGACGCAAGCGGCAATGTTTACATGGCCTACTCTTCTGTTTGTGAAATTGCTGACACCAACATCTTCCAGCAATCCCGTCGTCACGTGTATGCAGTAAAGTCAACAGACGGCGGAAACACCTGGTCTACTCCTCTGGCACTTGTTCCCTTGCTGGCTCAGGGCGGCGATGGCGAATTCCAGGAGGCGGTTTACCCCTCACTCGCCAAAGTTGTCGATTCCAAGATCCACGTACTTTACGAGCGTGATGATGCACCGGGCTACTCCCTGTTGAGCACATCTACAGATCCAGCTCTGCAATGCCAGGCTTCCAACAACGTAAACCGTAACGATATCGTTTACGCCAGTGCCGATGTCACTGACTTTGTCACGAGCATCAACGAAGTGACTTCTCCCAGCGCCAACTTCAGCATTGCTCAAAACTACCCGAACCCTTTCAGCACTTACAGCCGCTTCGAGATCAATCTGAAGAAAAACGCTGATGTGCTTGTCGAGGTATTCAACCCAATGGGCCAGTTGGTATCAACCACCAGTACGAAGAATGTAGCTGCAGGCGTCACCACGATGAACCTGGATGCTGCAGGACTTTCTGCCGGGGTCTATACTTACGCAGTGACTGTTGATGGTGAGAAACTCACCCGCATGATGGTCATTCAGTAATCGAATCTACAATTTGAAAAAAGGGGTTGTCTCTAA
>JAULUX010000113.1:0-5290 GCA_032111385.1 Bacteroidia bacterium | reverse complement strand
TTGTCCATGAATTGCTCACTGACATGCCTTCCGATGAGTCGACACTCCGTGGTGCGGCCCGGAGAGTAGGTGAATTGTACGGATGATGTCAGTGCGGGGGAGAAGGCGATCGGGGAGTCGGAGTAGAGAACTGCCTCCTGCCCCGTGTAGTTGAAATCCCCGTCATAGGTGTCGGTGTATTCCGTGTACTCGCGGATGCGGTTGTCGCTAAGGGTTGCGTTTCCGCTCAATCCGATTTTTTTCGAAATTTTCCATCCGGCTTCCAGCTCGATACCCGCGCGGTAACTCCTGTCGATATTGGTGCGTGTGTATGAACCTACATCGTTTATTTGACCGGTGAGTACAAGCTGGTCAATATAATCCATGTAGTACAGGTTGATGCCCCCAGAGTATCGGGTGTCATTGAAACGCATTCCGGCCTCCAGGTCGCGGAGCGTTTCGGGGCGGGGTCGAGAGAGTTCGGTCGATTCGGTGTAGTCGTTTCTATTGGGCTCTTTTCGTGCGATGGAGTAAGAGGCGTAAGCGCGCAACTTGTCGTTCGCTTTCCAGGTCACGCCTATTTTCGGATTGATGAAGTTCAGTCTGTCGTTCTGGGGTGCAGAAGTGCCATCCTCGTCGGGTCCTGTAAACTTGTAATTCACGCGACGGAACTGTACATCACCGTAAAGGGAGATCCGGTCCCGTATCCGGTAATTCACTTTGAGAAAAGTGTTGTAATCGTCTTTGATGGCATTGTTGTCGTAATAGCGCTGGCCGGTTTCGGAGTTGCCCGCTATACGAGCCCAGGTGATCTCGCCGAAGTGGTCTCCGTCGTATCGGTTTATCGCTCCGCCCCAGGTGTAGTCCAGGTTTTCATTCAGATCTCCCCGAATTGAAAAAGTTGTTCCATAAAACCAATTGTCGAGCCATCTCCTTCGGATGAGATCGGATTCAGTCAGTGTGTCGGAGCCGATGATCACGGGTCCAATGCCGTAGCGTTCAAGGTCCTGGCCCGACTTGTATTCCTCGTAATATCCTCCCCCTTTGGTGGCGTGCAGGGCGACTTGCAGAAAATGGCTTTGACCAAGTTCCCGGTTGTAGTGCAGTTGGTAGTGATCCTGGCCGTAATTGTCAACCTGGTTGTCGTAGGTGTAGTAATTATAAGTGCGTCCGCTATTCAGCAGGTTTGCAGCTTCAACTTCTGTTAATCCGTTCCTGCCGATGTAGTCCAGCATGCCCTGGGTGTCGTTGTTTATCCTGCTTTCCGGAACTCCATACCAGCTTTGGTAGGTGGTTTCCCTGCCCGAAAAAAGATTCGCCCGGAGCGTACTTTTTTTGCCGCGGTATTGCGCGGTCATGTAATAGGACTTCAGATCGGAACTGGCCCGGTCAACATATCCGTCAGATACGATCCGCGAGAGGCGGCCTTCGACTATGAATTTGTTGTTCAGTAAGCCGGTGCCGAATCCGATGTTGTTGCGGAGTGTATTGAATGAACCGGCTCCGGTGGTGACTGAAGCGTAGGAATCGTTACGCAGGTCTTGGGTGAGTATGTTCACAGAGGCACCGAAAGCACCAGCGCCATTCGTGCTTGATCCGGCTCCCCGGGTCACCTCGATGTTTTCCACGGAGCTGGCAAAATCGGGCATGTTCACCCAATACACCAGTTGCGATTCAGCATCGTTCAGAGGAATGCCGTTTACGGTGACATTGATACGGGTCGGATCGCTTCCTCGGATGCGTATTCCCGTATATCCGATACCGTTACCTGCATCCGAGGTCATTACGGCAGAAGGGGTGAGTTGGAGAAGATAGGGGAGGTCCTGGCCGGTGTTCAGGGCCTCGAGGTCTTTCTTGTCCACCATGGTCCTTGCCATGCCCGACGATTCACCTGCACGTGTTGCGATGACGGGCACTTCGCGGAGGCTGAGCGGATTCCTGGCCACCAGGATGATTTTAATAGAGGTCGATTTATCCGGCCCCACCTCGATCCGGTATGGATCGTAGCCATCCGCGGTGACCAGCAGATCATACCTGGATGGAGCCATATCCGGAAAGTTGAAAGTTCCGTCGTTGCCGCTTGTGGTGGCTCTGTCTCTGTTCAGTAGTTTAATGACTGCACCCGGCAGCGGTTTTTGGTCTGCGGTGAGTACGATGCCTGATACAGTCGATTGTGCCCATGTGATTGAGGAGGAGGCAAGCAGAAACAGGATGAGGATGATTCTTTTCATAGATGCAGTTTATGGGGTGCGAAAAGACTGCATCGATACACTTCCTCCGCCGGCATGATCCGGATCAGGTTCGATGGGTATGATCTCAGCCCTTCAGGGCACCCCAGTGACGTAGCGAATGTAAACAAAACAAGTTGGAAAAACCGGGCGTGCGAAATCCAGGCATCCGGACTGATTTCGGTACTTTTGAATAACCAATCCACTCCTTTATGAATACTTCCTTCCGCAAGGTTTCGGTTTTGACCTTGATCCATATTTGTTTGTTGACTCTTGTTGCCCAGGCATCGAATCCATGGACAGCACTCCGTGCAGAAGAAGTCCGCTCATTGGGTGAGCCGGATATCCAAACTTCGAGCGTACTCTTTTTTGGTCTGGACCATATGCAAATGCGTTCAGCACTCCTCGCGGCTCCAATGGAGAACCAGGGGGCAAGTTTGATTGAACTTCCTGCACCTGATGGTCGTTTACGTTCCTTCAATGTGTTTCGTACACCCATAGTGCATCCGCAAATGCAGGAAAAGTATCCTTTCCTCCTAACGCTCGCCGGTGCTTCGACGGATGGCCACGCCACAATCTACCTGGATATGACGGCACAGGGATTCCATGCAATGGTCCTCGATGCAGGTGCATCCTATTTCATCGATCCCTACAACCGCAGCACCACGGACGTTTACCAGGTGTACTGGCGAAAGGATGCTATTGCAGGTTCGGATATTCCCGTTTGCGGTTTCAGTAATGATCCGGAAAGGGAAGTTGAAAATGTCATTTCCGCTGATCGGAGGTCCGGACATTCCGGCTCCGGTCTGATGCGAAGTAACGGTCTCACCCTACGAACATATCGCGCGGCCATTGCTTGTACTGGTGAATACTCCGCTTTTCATGGCGGAACTGTTGCGGGAGCATTGTCGGCCATTGTCACCAGCTTGAACCGCGTCAGTGGAGTTTATGAAACGGAATTGTCCATCCGGATGACATTGATCCCCAACAACGATACTGTCATATTCCTCAACCCGGCAACAGATCCTTATTCCAACAATAGCGGAGGAACCATGCTTGGACAGAATCAGACTACCATGACCTCCTACATCGGATCTTCCAACTACGACATCGGCCACGTGTTCAGTACGGGTGGAGGTGGTATCGCCGGTCTCGGTGTGATTTGCAGTTCTTCTCAGAAAGCGCGCGGTGTAACGGGTTCGGGAAGTCCCGTGGGCGATCCGTTCGATATTGATTACGTTGCTCATGAAATCGGTCATCAATTTGGAGCAAATCACACTTTCAACGGGAACGCCGGTGGTTGCTCGGGAAATATCAACCCCTCCACCGCTTATGAACCCGGAAGCGGTACAACCATCATGGCCTACGCAGGCTTGTGCTCCCCGCAGAACACGCAGAATTTCAGCGACCCTTATTTTCATACGGTCAGTTTCGATGAGATCATTGATTACGTCACCTTGTCTACAGGCAGCATTTGTCCTGTAAATACTCCGACAGGCAACACGCCTCCCGTGATCACATCAACCGGTGGAGATCATGTGATTCCCTGTTCTACAGCATTCATGCTGGAGGGTATGGCCAACGACCCGGATGGGGATACCCTCTTGTATTGCTGGGAGCAGTTCGATCTCGGACCGGCAGGCTCTCCGACCACACCCAGTGGTAATGCTCCTCTTTTCCGTTCTTTCAATCCCACCCTTTCTCCTGTTCGTTTTTTCCCGAAACTTCCATCTCTCGTTACAAACACTTCATCCGCCGGCGAGCGCCTACCGACATATGACCGGTCGATAACCTTCCGATTAACGGCCAGGGATAACCGTGTCGTTGGTGGCGGTGTCACCTATGAGGATGTACTCGTGACTCTCACAGCTGTGAATACCGGCGCTCCATTCCTGGTGACCTCTCCCAACACTGCGGTCACCTGGATTCAGGGAAGTCAGGAAATTATTACGTGGAATGTTTCCGGAACCGACCTCGCGCCCATCAACACGTCCACCGTCGATATCTACTTGTCTCTCGATGGAGGTTTTACCTATCCTCAGGTTCTCGCCACCGGTGTGCCGAACAACGGTCAGGCCACTGTGACTGTGCCGCCGGTTTCCACCATCAAGGCACGCGTAATGGTTAAAGGCGCAGGAAATGTATTTTTCGATATCTCCAATGTCAATTTTACGATCAGTGCGCCCCAGGGCGATATCGATCCGCTTGAGCTGGAAACTATTCGCGTTTATCCGAACCCGGCCGGGTCAGCGACTATGGTCAGTATTGCAGGCCCTTACGCCGGTGAACTCCGGTTAACCCTGACTGATATGGCCGGACGTGTCCTTCAATCCATGAACCTGCAGAAGTCGGGATCCGGTCTCACTCACCTGATGGATCTGTCGGGTCTCGGTCAAGGTGTTTATTTCATCAATATTCAAACGGAAGACCACCTGATTACGAACAAGTTGTTTGTTGGTGGTGCCTTTCAGATGGAGTATTGAGGTTCTGCGGACTGAGTTTTTGCTACGAATCCCATGCGCTTGTTTCGGAACATTCTTTTTGTCCTGGTGGCCTTGCTGGCCATCCTGGCTGCCTCGATATTTATTTGGTTGAACAGTTCAAAGCCTTCCGGTGATCACCTGAGCCTTGTTGCAGGTACATCCGATGAAGTGAATGTGCTCTATGACGATTTCGGTGTGCCTCATATCTATGCTTCTAATGAATCCGACGCCTATCTGGCGTTAGGGTATGTGCATGCCCGTGATCGTATTTTCCAAATGGAAATGACCAGGCGTTTGGCGAAAGGTCAACTTGCCGCCTTGCTGGGTCCCGATCTGGTAAAAACCGATGCCTTCTTCCGCACGCTTGGGCTCGCCGAACACGCCCGTGAATCCGCTGACTTATTCATGTCTTCCGATTCATTGCCCTACCAACGTGCTGCCTTAGCATACATAAAAGGGGTGAATCAATTCATCGCCGAGGGAAATGCTCCACCTGAGTTCGCCATCATTGGAATGGAGATGACTCCCTTCGAACCGATAGATCTGTATCTGACGGCCGAATACATGGCCTTTAGTTTTTCAATGGCATTCAGGACCGAC
>JAULUX010000112.1:40535-52653 GCA_032111385.1 Bacteroidia bacterium | reverse complement strand
ACGGAACCCGCTAAGGTCACTTGCAATCTTTTGAATCCTTGATGATCTTGATGGCATCGATCGCCTGTTGCACCTTGGGGTCTATGGCGAGCACTTTGTTCCAGTATTCAATTGACTTCGTGCAATCCTTTTTACGGAGGTAAGCCACGGCGATGTAGCTGTTCGATTCCACCAGCTCCTTGCTGTACTTCGCCATGCCTGCGGCATCTGCACCGGCCAGCCCGATGTATTTCTCATAAGGAGGAATTGCAGAAAGGTCTGTAAAGAGCGTATCGATCTGGCTTCGGGTGCGGCCGAGATACAGGTAGCCGTTCGCCCAGTTCGGACTGAGTTCGGTGACTTTCAGGAATGCACTGTCCGCACTTGCAAACTCCTTGTTCGAGTACAAAGCACGACCCAGGTTGTAGTAATCGCTACTGCTGATCTTGTGATGACGCTCGATTTTTTTCCGGTAGGTGGATACGGCAACATTGTGCCTTTTTGATTTTGTAGCCATCTTTCCCAAATCGTCGTAATGTTCACTGAAGCGAGGGTCCATTTCGATGGCGATGCTCAGGTATTCCATCCCCAGAGAGTCGTTACCTGTGCGGGCCAGGGTTCGGCCGTAGTAGGCGTAGTCCTTGCTGATTCGCTTGGAGGTATCGTCTGCAGTTAACAGGAAGACCTTGTTCAATGCTCTTTTGGCAGTATCGGTGAATTCATTCTCCAGAGCGACGTACCCGATGATGCGCATCATGTACAGGTTGGCGGAGTCGGCCTTGGTGATCTTATCAAGCTCGGACTGAGCGGATTTGAAATCCTCGCTTTCAAACAGGAAGTAGGCGTAGCGGAGTCGGGCGCTGCTGTTGTTTCGGGAGAGCTCCAGGTACTTCTTGTAATTCTCCTTGGCCTTTTCCATGTTACGCATCTTGAAATAGGTTTCACCCATCTCACGGTATGCAGGTGCGAAGTTTGGGTCGATCTTCAGGCAGTTTTCGAATTCGATGAGTGCGCCTTCGAAATTCGTAGACCTTTTGTAAAGCTGTCCTTTGTGCAGAAGCGCCTTGACCTGATTCTTGTCGAGGTCGAGGGCTTTGTTGTAGTGGCCGGCCGCTACAGTTCCATTATTCAATTCGGAGTAGAGATCGCCGAGCAGGTTATACACCTCGGGATTCTTCGGCTCGAGCTTTGCAGCAGATTCCAGGCATGTTTGCGCACTGATAAGATCCTGCGCTTTTCGGTATTTCATAAAAGCCTCACCGGCTTCCATCAGGATGAGTGGGTTTTTTCCTCCTCCGGCCTTCACTGCCTGGTCAATAAGTATTTTTCCACCACTTAGGTCTCCCGACATCAACTTAAGCTCACCTTGCCCGATGAGGTTGATGGCATTCGCTTGGTCTTTTTGCAGTCCTGCACTGAAAGCGGAAGCCGCTTTTTCCGGCATCTCAGCATCCAGGTAGTTTTCGCCCAGGAAATAGTACAGGTTGCCGTTGGTGGGTTCCTGCTGAATCAGCTTTTCATAAACTGCCGCAGCCTCGTCCTGCTGTTCGTTTTCATTCAGCCGGATGGCGTCTTTCAGAGTTTGAGCTTTTGCGGAAGAAAGGCCTTGCAGCAGGATAAAGGCGAAGGCCACGTGGAGAAGTTTCATGACTTTAAGATCGTACTTGATGGAGGATTTCGATGTGCTATTTTAGACGGATGTCTCGAGTGTAAGGAGAGGAAGGAAGTAATCCGGATAGACGGACAATTCGCTGGCCTTGTTCACCGGCGATGAAGGAAACAAAGCCTGTGCCAAGTCCGTTCCTGCCCTCCCGGTTGATCATGAATACTTCACGACGCAGTGGGTATTCACCGGTGTAAAGGTAGGCCTGAAATGGACCGAAATAATCGTCCGGATAAACAGGATCCTGTTTACTGCTGATCCAAACGACACGGATCCTGCTGTTGAAGCTGAGCATCTTCGGGTCGTCTTTGTCACTGATCCAGTTCACGCCGATCACACCAATGGCGTTTTTGTTCTCTTCGACGTAGTCGATGACTTCACTGTTCGATTTTACCGCGAAACAATTCGAAGGAAAAGCGGAGGATCCTTCCATCAGACTGTCTGAAAGGAAGCGCACAGTGGAGGATCCGTTACGGTCGAAAACGAACCGAATGTCGCCCAGGGAAGATCCGACTTTGATTTGTTCCCATTTCGATATCCTGCCCATTAAGATGTCTTTTACCTGGTCAAGACGTAGTAGGGAGTCGGGGTTTTCTTTATTGACCACCAAAGCCAGACCGTCGATGGCTACCCGGGTGGTAACCGGGATCAGGTTCTTTTTTTTGAAAAACGCCTCTTCGTCGGAGCGCAGTTTTCGCGTAACCATGATAGCTTTTACCGAGTCGTCGATAAGGGCTTTGAAGCATTCTGTTTCGGCAAGGAATTCCGTTTGGAGCTCCGCGTATCGGTAAAGTCCCATGAAGGTGTCTGCTTCGGAATCCAGCAGAGGCTCTAGGGTTTCATCACCGGCTATCCTGACTTTTCCTGATGTGGGCGTATCGCTGTAAGGTTTCCTGAAGTCAGTACCACAGGAGGCCGTGAAAAGTAGTGACGTCAGAAAAAACACTGTTCGTATCATGGTGGATAAACGTGAGTTCAGGGATTTCAGTGTGCCTTTCGCTAGCATGGGTTGAATAACAACATCTGATTGGAATCAGGCCTGCATGTCATTTTCGATGGTTTTTTTCAAGGCCTGTAGCCTTTTATACCTCACACCGGCGTAAACGATCATCAGACAACCCAATACCCAGTGTTTCCAGCCTGGCAGGAACGAAGCCATGACGGGCGAAAACATCACAAAGAGTCCGAGCAACACATACAATGCGGTCATGACCAATGTGAATGCGTACAAGCTGGGAAGTTTTGCCATATGCAAATATACTCTTTCGCCCGCGAGGTGTTTCGGCCCTGATCAGTACAGGTCAAAAGAAAAAGAGCCTGCAAATGCAGGCTCCCGGGAATTGAGTTGTCGTTAAGGAACGGATTACTTCAGTGTGAAGTTGATAGGCATATTGAACTGCACATTCACTGCACGTCCATTTTGCTTACCTGCTTTCCAGGGGGGCATGTTTTTAACCACGCGAAGGGCTTCTTCATCACATCCTGCACCTATTCCGCGAAGAACCTTTACATCACGAATATTCCCATCCGGACCTACAACGAAAGTGAGGTATACTCTTCCGGTAATACCATTCTCACGCGCAAGCGGCGGGTACTTGATGTTTTTCTGAAGGTATTCGTACATGGCTGATTCTCCACCCGGAAAGGTCGGCTGCTCCTCTACATAAGTAAAGACTTTTCCGGCATCCGGATCGACAACGGGCTCTTCGGGGGGCAGCTCGGTAGCGTTCTCATCACCCTCCTGTGTAACAACACCCACGTTGGTTTCACTGAGTTGTTCCTGGGGTGGTGGCTGCTCCTCTTCTTCCAACTCACGATCCACCACAACAGGAGGAGTGAACTTCACGGTCTCAATGGTGGGAGGTGGGGGAGGAGGAGGAGGAGGGGGCGGTTCGTTCTTGTCGAGGGGAGGAGGCTCTTTCAATTCAACGGTGACTTCCACTGGCGCGTCGGAATTGGAGAGTTCGATATCTCCGAGCAAGCGGACAAGGACCGGGATGCTGATCAATACAGCGAATCCGGCCATCGCCCAAAGTAATGCACGGGAGGCGGCTTTTGTATATCCTGTGCGGAGAATGTAGGCCCCGTATTGCTTATTTCGGTGCTCAAACACCATCTCAGCCCTTTCAGGGTTGATGGCGTCATCCCAGGATGGTTTGAAGAGTTCGGCCATACTTAGAGAGCGGGTTTAAAATTATTGAGTAGTTCGAACTCCTGTTGGGTGATATCCACTATGGCATACTTGCCAACCATGGTGATATTCAATTCATCAAGCACGTCGACCACGTTTTTGTATGTGGCTTTGTCGTCGGCTTTCACCAACACCATGAGTGCTCTCTTTTCGCCTTTGATCTCGACTTCCTGACGCTTAACCGTAGTGTCTGCAGCTCCAGAGGACGTGGCCTGTTCGCGTAACTGCTGGATTTTCTCATAAGCGTAGCTGTTTTTGTCGAGCAGCAGTTTGCGCAGACCTTCGTCGGAGTAATCTGTCGGGGTCAATTGTGTTTCGGGCTTCAACTCGCCGAAATACCAATAGATCTTGTTGTCGCCACTCAGCAGGATGGTGACGGCGTTGTTCACCAGGGTTTGTGTATCCTCATTCTCCGGCTTGACGGGCATATTGATCTCCATGGTCTTCGGCTTGCCGAAGGTGGTGGTCAACATGAAGAAAGTCAGCAGAAGAAAAGCCAAATCCACCATCGGGGTCATGTCGATGTGGGTGCTTTGCTTTTTGGCCCTGACCTTCTTGTGTTTTCCTCCTTTACCGGAGTCCTGTTCGTTACTTTGTACCTCTGCCATGTTTCTGGAACTCGCTTAAGGTTTGGGATTCTCTTCGAGGGATGTGATCAGGTTGAAACGGTTCACTTTCATCTCCTGAAAGATTTCGATAACCCGTTTTACAGCCATGTAGTTGGCATCTCCGTCGCCGCGAATGGCGAAACGCAATTGCTTGTCTTTTTCGATTTCACCATTGATCTGGGCATCTGCAAGACGGCCGAAGCGGATCCAGTCGCCCAATTGGTTGTTGAGGGAGTCGTAAGGAATCCCCTGGCTTTTCTTCATGAATTTCTTGCGCTCCTCTTCTCCTAATGGCAGGTACTCTTTAAGCTGCTCGACTGTGAGTCCGAATGTGGTCATGACAGAGAAACGCTTATAATCGTTCTCGTCGAATTTTACATCGTACTTGTCGCCCATTTGAGCCAGCATGCTCTTGCGGATTTCCTTGCCTTCAAGATTGAAGAATACCCGGTTGCCTTGGTCTATACTCACGACCATCACTTTTTCCGGAAGGATTTTTTCCGAAATGGAAGAGGGTGAATCGATGATTACAGGCTCATCAGGACGGAACTGGGTGGTCAACATGAAGAACGTCACCAGGAGGAAGGCCAAGTCCACCATCGGCGTCATGTCGAGCGATGGACTCTTCTTGGGCAACTTCACTTTTGGCATACGTCGCTGATTTTAAAGGGTTGAGTTGGGATTGCGCAAGGGTTAGTTGCGGGCGGTGAAGGATTGAACAATCGAGTAACCGGCCTCGTCGATACCGTAGGTGATGGAGTCGATCTTGTTCGTGAAGTAGTTGTAGAAAATGATTGCAATTGCGGATGTTCCGATACCGAGACCGGTATTGATCAGGGCCTCAGAAATACCGGTTGCCAGAGCGACTGCGTCCGGAGCACCTGCCTGGGCAAGCGCAGCGAACGCACGGATCATCCCGATAACCGTTCCGAAAAGACCCATCAGTGTAGCGATGGAGGCGATGGTGGAAATGATGATCAGATTCTTGGAAAGCATGGGGAGTTCGAGGGTTGTGGCCTCTTCGATCTCCTTCTGGATAGTGGCGATCTTCTTCTCCTTGTCCATGGTCTTGTCTCCTTCCATCTGCTTATAGGCAGAGAGCCCGGCTTTCACAACCGCTGCGATGGATCCTTTCTGACGATCACACTCCGCTTTCGCAGCTTCAATATCGCCACTGGCAAGCGCGGAACGCATTTTGTAAACGAAAGAATCAATGCTGCCGGAACCTTTGGATTTGCCGACAGTGATAAAACGCTCAATAACGAAAGTAACGACGATTAAGAGGAGTGCCATCAGAATGGGAACCACTTGTCCACCCTTGTATACGATGCCGAGGTAGTTTCCGGGAAGCGGGTTGAGCTCCGGGTTGCCGTCTTGGAAGTTTGCGTTATTGCCCAGAACGAGGAAATAGATTGCAAGGCTCAGGGCGTAAGATGCCGGGATGACAATGGCGGCAAGCATGCCCTGGATTCCGGATCCTGATTTTTTCTGGCTCATAGTGTCCGTGGTTTTGTTTGGTTATTTGTTTGGTTTTGATGTGCTGTTTAGAGGGCGACAATATTAGCGATTCCCGTCGAACATGCGAACGGCTGATTGTTAATAAATCGTGTTTGCGGAGTGCTGGAGCGTGTGTTTATGACAAATTGATGACTTGGTTCGAGTCGGACTTTAATCTAATAAATTGAAAATCAGTTTTATTTATCTAATTTCTGAAATTGGTGAATTGCAGGGGCAGTTCACACCCTGAAGCTTTGACGGCGGCAATGCAGGCCTGCAGATCGTCGAGTTTCTTGCCTGTCACCCTTAGCTGATCGTCCATGATTGAGGCCTGGACCTTGAGTCCGCTGTCTTTGATGGTTTTGACGATTTTTTTGGCGACGTCCTTATCAATACCCTTTCTCACTTTGACCTGTTTACGAACCATGTTGCCGCTGGCATAGTGTTCCTTACCGAAATCCAGGGAAGCGGCATCCAAACCTTGTTTCATCATACGGGAGATGAGGATGTCCTGGATCGCTTTCACCCGCATTTCGTTCTCGGTGACGAATTCGATTTGCATGGTTTTTTTGTCCAGGGTCAACTCGGTTTTTGAGCCATGAAAGTCATACCGTGATGCGATTTCTTTAATGGCAACGTTGATGGCGTTGTCCAGCTTTTGTAGATCGATTTCACTGACAATGTCGAAGGATGGCATTGCTCTTGATTTTTGTCGAAAATACAGCTTAAATACCATCCGGCATCCGGTACAATGATTTCGATTCAAAGCCTTTCGTGAAAGCAATGTAAGATTCAAGACCGGATGGTTGAAAATCACCGCTTTTTTCGACGGGACAACTGCACCGGTAACTTATCTTTGGTTGCGATGCAGATTCCTATTCGTTTCATACTGTCGTTATGGCTGATTTCAGGATTGGGCTGTTCCGGCCTGATAGCCCAACCCTTTTCTCAACTCCGGTTGGATCAGCGGCCACCCGTCATCGTTCCGGGGGACACGTTGGATTTTCCTTGGACAGGCGGGTTTAACAGCATTGTGCCGGTTGAAATCGATCTGGACGGTGACGGATTGCTTGATCTGTTTTTACTCGACCGGGTGGGTAACCGCATGTCGACCTTCATCAACACGGGCCTCTCCGGTGGTGAGGCCTATCGTTATGAACCCCGGTTCATCAGTTTGCTGCCACCCCTTCAGGATTGGGTCAGGTCTGCCGATTACGATTGCGATGGAGACTTGGATCTTTTCACCTATATCAACTCGGCCATGGGTGTTTGGCGGAACGACATTGCCCCGGGTACAGCACTAAGCTTCACCCTGGTGAGTGCGCAACTGAATTCCTGGTACGGCAGCTTTAACACGGCCATTTTTATCAGCCAGGTGAACCTGCCTGCAATCGTTGACGCAGACGGAGACGGAGACCTGGACATAATCACTTTTTCAAGTTCAAGCAATTACCTCGAGTATCACCGGAATTATGCGATGGACTCGCTTTCCACATGCAATGCTTTTCTCTACAATCTTGAGCCCTATTGCTGGGGTTATTTTAAACTCAGCGGATTGAGCAATACTGCTCTTCTCAATCAGAACTGCAGGTCGGGCAATCTGGAAGAGCCTCTTCCGGAAAACGGGTCGCGTCACTCCGGTTCCGTACTGACTCCGCTCGATCAGGATTGTGACGGCGATGTGGATCTGTTGAACGGGGATATCCTTGGTCAGAATATGCTGTTCCTGCTTAACGGAGGTACGACCGATACCGCTTTGATTGTTTCGCAGGATGTGGCCTTTCCATCTTATGATGTTCCGGTCGACATACAAAACCTTCCCGGGGCCTACTATCTCGATCTAGATAATGACAGTATCAAGGATATGTTGGTGAGTCCATTCGCTACGGTTGGCGAAGATTTATATAACCTGCACTTATACAAGAATACCAGCGACAACTGCTCGAACATACTCGACCTTCAAAATACGAGATTCCTTTCCGATCGAAGCGTTGATCTGGGCACGGCCGCTAACGTTTCACTGGTGGATGTGGATCAGGATGGATTGACCGACATCGTTGCCGGAAACGAATTGCTTTTCAATCCGGATCCGAATCTGGCTTACTCCCGTTTGGCCTATTTCAGGAATACGGGTTCTTCTTCACAGCCCGCCTTTACGCTTGTAAGCACAGACTGGCTCGGACTCAGTGGAATCGCCCAGTTCGGCCTTTATCCCGCATTCGGCGATCTTGATGCCGACGGGGATATCGATATGCTGCTTGGAAATTCGGATGGCTCGC
Organism: Bacteroidia bacterium; assembly: GCA_032111385.1. Lineage (GTDB taxonomy): Bacteria > Bacteroidota > Bacteroidia > AKYH767-A > OLB10 > JAJTFW01. Next base: position 44,436 of record JAULUX010000112.1, on the reverse strand, counting down.
TGATCCGGTACACGAACAATGCCGGACCGGGTAATCCGTTTTCCTTGGTGCTTACGAATCCCCAATATCAGGGGATCGATATCGGAAACAACAGTGCTCCGCAGATAGTGGATGTCAACAGGGATGGAAAGAACGATCTGCTCATCGGTGAGCGTGCAGGTAACCTGAACTATTATGAGAATACCGGGTCGGCCGCCGCTCCGGCTTACGTCCTGGCTTCTTCTCTTTTCGGTGGTGTCAATGTGGCACAACCTGGACAGATCACCGGATACAGCTCTCCTCATCTTTTCGATAACGGTGGTGGATATGAGCTTTTAGTGGGGTCCGAACGGGGATATATCCTGCGTTATACCGGAATAGATGGGAATTTGTCCGGGACCTTTACCCTTGCAGATTCCGTTTTTCAAGGCATTTTCGAGCCCAGGCGCGTGACCATTGCCCGATCTGACCTCGATTCGGATGGATTTTCTGATCTACTGGCGGGTTGCAATGCCGGGGGATTCCGGCTGTATACGCATTCCGCAGCATCTTCCTTATCAGAGCCGATCCGTCATCAGTCCATTCGTGTTCATCCCAATCCTGTTGAAGACGTGCTTTGGGTGGATACTCCAATCAGAACATCCGATTCCGTCCTGCGATTTCTCGTAATGGATATGCTTGGGCGGGTGGTTCAGACCGGTAACATTGATCCGGGTCAAAGTTCGATTGATTGCACACGATTGTCGAAGGGGATGTATGTACTCCAGCTTGGTTTGTCCGGATATGCAGTTACAGAAAAATTCGTGAAAAAATGAGACATCTCTTCCTTACTGCTCTTCTATTGGTGGCAGGTTCATGGATCGCCGGTGCGCAACCGTTCCAATTGGACAGGGATACGTCGATTGCCGTTTTCAGGAGCAATGTCCGATTGTCCAATGCCTGGTCGCCGGGGATTAATAGTTCCTCCATGGGTACAATTGATCTGAACGGAGATGGCCGCCTGGACCTTGTTCATTACGATGCACCTGCCATGCGGTTGAATACATTCATCAATAACGGTCAAGCCGGTTTGAATGCCTATACATACGCACCTGAATATGTGAGCAGGTTTCCTGCAGAAGTTGAAGGCTGGATAATCACATACGACTACGATTCGGACGGTGATATGGATCTGTTCACTTACAATACAGGTGGAATCGCACTTTATGCAAATCAGTTCAGCACCTCCGCCGGGTTGCAATTCGGTATGGTTACAAATCAGATCCAGACGCGGTACGGAGGATTTCAGACCAATATTTACGCTTCCCGGGTGAATGCGCCCGCCATCAGCGATCTGGACAACGACGGCGACATGGATGTCCTGGCGTTCAGCATCAGCGGATCCTGGGTCGAGCACCACAGGAACTACGGCATCGACTCGCTTTCAAGTCCAACCGCTTTACTGTTCGACAACATCCCGATGTGCTGGGGGTATTTCATTCTTGCAAACACCGGAAATGTTGCACAACTTCCGCCCGTGCTTCCAACGTGCCCGCTTTATCCTGCAAATCCGGCCAGGAGGAGTGATTCAGAAGCCGAAAAGTTGAATTACAGTTCGACTCCGGATGCCCAGGCAGGACGGATTCGGCATGCAGGATCGTCCTTGCTTGTGGTCGACCTCGATGGAGATGGAGACAAGGACGTGCTCAATGGAGACATACTCGGAAACAACGTGCTGTTTCTTGAGAACTGCGGAACCCCTGATTCTGCATGGATCTGTAGTCAGGATTCTGCGTTTCCCTCATACGATGTGCCTGTCAGCATGGAAGACATGGCCAGTCCGCACTATTTCGATGCCGACAACGATGGCAACAAGGATTTCATAGTCGGCTCGTTCTATTTCAGCTCAGAGGACCATGAAAACATGAAGTTGTATCGAAATGTTACAAATAACACCACGAACGTTTTTGATTTTGTAACAGAACGTTGGCTTGTGGACGGGATGATCGATGTGGGTACGGGTGCTCATCCCGTATTTTTCGATGTGGATCAGGATGGTCGTAAGGATCTGCTTGTCGCCAACGACTTCTATTACAATGGCGGATCTCCAATTGCCAAGATCGCCTATTACCGGAATACCGGCTCCGGAGGTATGTCTGAATATTCCTGGGTGACCGATGATTTCGCGGGTATTTCCTCCTCCGGACTTCTTGCCCTGTTTCCGGCGTTCGGAGATGTGGACGGCGACGGCGACTCCGACATGTTACTTGGCGAGTCGACAGGTCACCTGGTGCTTTATCAAAATGTCGCCGGTGCGGGAAATCCATGTGTTTTCGTTCTCACCCAGGTGAATTTTCAGTCTATCGATATCGGAGACAACGCAACACCGCAGCTCATCGATGTGGATCGGGATGGATTGCTCGACTTGTTGATAGGAGAGCGTAGCGGTACACTGAACTATTATCGGAATACAGGTACAGCAGGTTTTCCGGTCTTCTCTTTTATCACCTCTTCTTTCGGCGGTGTTTCTGTAGTCAAGACCGGCGCTTTTGCCGGATTCTCCGTTCCGGTTTTGTTCGATTCCGGCAATGGGTACGAGTTGATAGTGGGCTCCTTGAGCGGCTATCTTTATCATTTTACCGGCATTGATGGTAATTTGGGCGGCAGTTTCACATTGGCGGATAGTATTTACCAGGGAATTTTTGAACCCATGAATGCGAGTCCTGCTATGCACGATGTGAACGGGGACGGACGATTCGATTTGGTTGTGGGTACCTATTCCGGTGGCGTTGTCTTGTACACTCAGCAGCTGGTCTCCGGAACGGTTGATGGAATGAATGCCCAGGGTCCCTATTTCGATCTGTTCCCAAATCCTGCCCGGAATGAAATCGCTATACGGTTGTCTTCATTGCCATTTGAAAGGCCTGTGTTTGAAGTCCGGGATGTGTTGGGAGCATTGCGTGAAAGCGGAGTGATTCATCGGGTTTCCACTCAGATCGATATCTCCTCCTTGCCCCCGGGATTTTATGTCTGCAGATTGTTGTCCGGCAACCGCATGTTCAGTCGTACCTTCGTAAAGTATTGATATGAGAATAGAGCCGAACTTCAAAAATTCCGTTGTCATCCGGGCTTTTCGCACGCTGGTTATTGTATCGCTGGTCTTGTTTTTCCAATCTTGTGATGACAAAGAGGACGATCCTGCTCCGGATCTGTGCAATGAAGGCCGTAATGGAGAACGCACACTCTACATGAAGATGATCCACCACACCCGACCCATTAAAGGCGCCCGGGTTTTTATCAAGTACAATGCAACGGAGTTTCCGGGAACCGACACCACCCGGTATGATTACGCCGTCTCAGCCGCGGTTGATTCCCCGATCGCATCCATCGATAGTTTGGCGTGCGGTAATTATTATGTGTATGCCATCGGAATCGACAGCTTGTTGGATCCTTCCAATTGGATTTGCAAGGGTGGCTTGCCCTACAGCACCAATCTTTCCTCCGGAATAGACAGTATCAATGTTTATATCACTGAAGGCGACTGATGCGCAAGGCCCTGTTTTTTCTTTTTTTGATGCTCTCCTTAAAAGCATGTGAGTATGATGTCGTGGAGCAGCCTTCCGAGGTCGGGAAATATCCCGCTGAAATCGAGGCGATTGTCGTGACCCGTTGCGCTACGCCGGGATGTCATACACCGATCAGTAAGGATGCGGCAGGAGGACTGGACCTCAGTACCTGGGACGCCATGTTCAGAGGGACGAATAACGGAGCAGTGACAATCCCGTTCAGGTCGGATTTCAGTTTGCTTTGTTATTACACCAATACCGATAGTGCGCTGGGACTTGTTGCACAGCCAACTATGCCCATCAATTCGTCTCCGTTGAGTACCGGTGAATACCTGAAATTGCGTGATTGGATCTATGCCGGTGCACCCGACAGGACC
>JAULUX010000112.1:0-40525 GCA_032111385.1 Bacteroidia bacterium | reverse complement strand
TTTTATGTTGTCAACCAGGGATGTGATGTGGCGACCGTGTTTGATGCCGACAGCAGGATGGCGATGCGAATGGTTGATCTCGGTGTGTTGCCCGGTGCTTCACCACCTGAATCGCCACACAATGTGAAAGTTACTCCGGACGGTAAATACTGGGTCGTTGTTTTCCTTAACTCCGATATCGTACAGGTTTTCGATGCGAGTACAGATAAACCGGTTCAATCAATTCCGATCGGCGGTGGTACATCCGGTGGTTGGAACACAGTTGTGGTTTCAAAGGATTCCAAAAAGGCGTACGCGGTTGATTATAACAATGGCCGCGTGGCTTTTGTCGATCTGGTAGCCGGAACATCCCAAACCAAAGGGCCATTTCCAATCACCGGCAATTCTTCACCCAACCTGCATGGCATTGCCTTGAATAGCAATGACGATACGCTGTATGTCACTTGTCAGGAGATCAGCCGGATTCTCAAGATCCCGGTCAATGACCCGACAGGATATGAGGATGTGAATATCAATCCGCTCGGTCCATGGCAACTGCCGTTTCCGATGAAACCCCATGAGCTGATCTTTAGCCCGGATTACAGCAAATACTTCATCACTTGTCAGGATACCAATGTGAACCAGGTGCGGGTTTTCAGTACGGCTACCGATCAACTGTTGCAGGTGATACCGGTAGGGAAGGTTCCTTTAGAAATGGCCATTTCTGCCTCCAGGAACGTCCTTTTCGTAACCAATACGGAGGATGATTATTATCCTGATGTCACCGGTTCCATCAGCGTCATTGATTTGACCACACTATCGGAAATCAAGAGGATCAAAGTGGGTTGGCAGCCGCACGGAATGGCCATAGACGAGGAAAAGGATGTTGTGTATATTGCCAATCGAAATTTCACGGGTGGTCCCGCTCCTCATCATGCCGCATCCTGCGCCGGTAAAAACGGATACATGAACATCATAAAACTTTCCACTCTTGAACGGGATCCGGATTTTAGGCCTGAAGTGAGTGTGGACCCATACGCAGTTTCCGTCCGTCCCAAGCCCTGACCCGAATGATCGAATTGAAAAGTATTCAAGTGGAGGTGGATGCCAGCTTCCTGTACAACCGTCTTGCTTCTGTTGAAGAGGATCCTGTTGTTGCTGATGTGTTTCGCCAGATGGGCGACATCGAGCATGGACATGCTTTGGCCTTCGTTCAAAAGAATGGCGGGGGTGAGCAAGACTTGCCGGGACCTTCAATGCGTGCCCGTATCCTTGATCGGATAGGAAAACTTTTAGGATACGATTATGTCTTGGGTGTTTTGATGGACACCGAGAAGAGTCTTGCTAACGCGGTCATCTATGGGAAAAAGTCCAACAGAATCGACCTGACAGGTGGCGAGTCGAACCATGTCCGGGTATTGAGTACTATTTTGGAGCGCGACCCCAAGTTGTCGGGTATTCCAATAGCCCGATTCGAGAAAAGGCATCGCTCTGTGGGTGGAAATGCATTGCGTGCGGCTGTTCTGGGCGGTAACGACGGCCTGGTTTCCAATTTCAGTCTGGTCATGGGTGTGGCCGGTGCCTCCGGTCAGGAAGAAACCGTACTGATGGCGGGAGTTGCCGGACTGCTCGCAGGTGCGTTGTCCATGTCCCTGGGGGAATGGATCTCCGTCCGTAGCTCGCAGGAGTTGTACGAGAATCAGATGGATGTAGAAATGGAAGAGCTGGAGGCCAATCCGGAAGGGGAGCAGCGTGAATTGGCATTGATTTACATCGCCAAGGGAATTGATCCGGAGAAAGCCCACCAGATGGCGGCCGAGATCATGACGGACAAGACCAGGGCACACGAGGTTCTGGTACGGGAAGAGCTCGGAATAAATCCGGAGGAGCTGAAGGGTTCAGCCATGGAGGCTGCGGTCTATTCCTTCATACTGTTTGCCATCGGGGCCATCCTACCTGTTATTCCATTCTTTTTCCTGACCGGTACTACAGCCATCCTCTCCAGTGCCGCAGTAAGCGCGGCCGGACTGTTCCTGATCGGTGGAGCCATCACATTGTTCACCGGTAAGAGTGTTTGGTATTCCGGAATGCGTCAGGTTCTTTTCGGTCTCGCCGCTGCTGCAATCACATTCGGTATCGGGAAGTTGGTAGGAGTCAGCATTGGTTGATGCCCCGCACCGCCACCATATATTTCGATGGACATTGCCTGTTGTGCAGCAGAACGGTCCGTTTCATTCTTCGGAATGACAGGAACAGAAAGTTTTGTTTCGCAATACTTCCTGAATCCGAGCTTATTTTAAAGGAAGAGAATCCTTCGATAAAGAAAACAGGAGGATCTGTGCTCCTTGTAGAAGACGGGATCACTTACCGTGAGTCGACAGCGGTTCTCCGCATTCTGACCGGCCTGGGATTCCCGTGGAGTGTGTTGGGCGTTTTACGGCTGATTCCCACAGCTCTGAGGGATCCATTTTATCGATTGATAGCTGCAAATCGATACCGTTGGTTCGGCCGGAGTGCTTCCTGCTTTTTGCCGGATCCGTCCTTTGCCGACCGTTTCAAATGAAAAAAGCCCCTGTTGGAGGGGCTTTTCGGTTAGGATAGTGAGGGAACTCAGACAGTAGTGGTCATCTTGTCGAGTACGCTCATCACTTCTTTCACAGCGACAGATGAATCGTTCAGCAATTTTGATTCGTCGCTGTTCAGTTGAAGTTCAATGATTTGTTCTATACCGTTCTTGCCCAGTTTTACAGGCACTCCAAGGTAAACGTCTTTCATGCCGTATTCGCTTTGCAGCCATGCGCAACAGGGGAAGATGCGCTTCTGGTCGCGAACGATGGCTTCAACCATCTGAGCGGCTGCAGCGCCGGGTGCATACCATGCTGATGTTCCCATCAGGTTCACCAATTCGCCTCCGCCCACTTTGGTGCGTTGCACGATGGCGTCGAGCTTATCCTTTTCGATCAGTTCAGTAACCGGGATTCCGGCTACTGTTGTGTAGCGTGGCAAGGGAACCATGGTATCACCGTGTCCGCCCATCAATACCGCTTGAATGTCTTTCGGAGAGGTATTGAGCGCCTCCGCAAGAAATGCACGGTAACGAGCCGTGTCGAGGATTCCGGCCATCCCGAAAACTTTGCGCGAATCGAAGCCGGAGGTCAGGTAGGCACAATAAGTCATCACATCAAGTGGGTTGCTCACCACGATGATGATCGTATTCGGGCTGTACTTTACAATGTTTTCGGTCACCGATTTTACGATGCCGGCATTGGTCGCGATCAAGTCATCACGGCTCATGCCCGGTTTGCGCGGCAATCCGGAGGTGATCACCACCACATCTGATCCGGCGGTGGCCTGGTAATCATTCGTCACCCCTTTGGCACGGGTGTCGAACATGTTGATGGGTGAGGTTTGCCAGATATCCAGGGATTTGCCTTCTGCGATTCCTTCTTTGATATCGACGAGGATGACTTCATTGGCCAGTTCGCGGTGTGCGATGACATTGGCGCAAGTCGCGCCAACGTTTCCGGCGCCTACGACTGTGACTTTCATTTCGGGTTTATAAAATGGTGGTTAATATGGGTTGATTGTGATGGATCAGGCGTCCACCTTTGCGTATTTGGCGTTTTTCTCAATGAACTCACGACGGGGGGGTACGTCATCTCCCATCAGCATGGAGAAAATGCGGTCGGCTTCGGCGGCACTCTCGATGGTCACTTGACGCAAGGTCCGCGTATCCGGGCGCATGGTGGTCTCCCAAAGCTGTTCCGCGTTCATCTCACCAAGACCCTTGTAGCGTTGCACATTGACGCTGCTTTCTTTTCCTTCACCTGCTATGCGTTTGATGGCTTCGAGTCGCTGCTCGTCGTTCCAGCAGTAGACCTCCTCCTTGCCTTTCTTTACGAGGTAAAGGGGAGGGGTGGCGATGTAAACGTATCCTTGTTCGATCAGCTCCTTCATGTGACGGAAAAGGAAGGTGAGGATAAGGGTGGTGATGTGGCTGCCGTCCACGTCGGCATCGGTCATGATGACGACCTTGTGGTAACGGAGTTTCTCGATATTCAAAGCGCGCTCGTCTTCAGCGGTGCCCTTGCTGACTCCCAAGCCGGTGAAGATGTTGCGGATCTCTTCGTTGTCGAAGATCTTGTGGTCCATCGCCTTTTCGACGTTCAGGATCTTTCCGCGCAATGGGAGGATCGCTTGGAAGTTCCGGTCACGGCCCTGCTTGGCTGTACCGCCTGCAGAGTCTCCCTCGACGAGGAATATTTCACATTTTGACGGGTCGCGTTCCGAACAATCACTGAGCTTGCCCGGTAATCCAGTACCGGTGAATGCACCTTTTCGCTGCACAAGTTCACGTGCTTTGCGGGCAGCATGTCGTGCTGTTGCCGCAAGAATGACTTTGCTAACGATACTGCGCGATTCTTTGGGGTGTTCCTCCAGGTAATTGTTCAGCATTTCCGCCACAGCCTGGTCCACCGCTCCCATCACTTCGTTGTTGCCGAGTTTGGTCTTGGTCTGGCCTTCGAACTGGGGTTCCGCGACTTTGACGGATATCACAGCGGTTAGACCTTCACGAAAATCGTCACCGCTGATATCGAATTTCAGCTTTGACAAAAGGCCTTCCTTGTCCGCATAGTTTTTCAGCGTACGGGTCAGTGCTCTTCTGAAACCGGCAAGATGGGTTCCTCCCTCGTGGGTGTTGATGTTGTTCACGTAGGAATGAACGTTCTCGTTGAAGGAAGTGTTATAAGACATGGCTACCTCCACAGGTGTGCCTGAGCGCTCCCCTTCCATGTAGATCACGTCATCGATCAGTTTTTCACGGGTGGCATCGAGGTATTCCACGAATTCAACCAAACCGCGCTCGCTGTAGAAATGATCCCTGTTCAGTGGCTGTGACTGCTCGTCGACCTGACGCATATCCGCAAGGTCGATGTGGATGCCTTTGTTAAGGTAGGCGAGTTCGCGCATGCGGGTCGCCAGGGTGTCGTAAATATATTCGGTGGTGATGAAAATGGAACTGTCGGGCTGGAAGGTCACTTCTGTTCCGGTACGGTCGGATTCACCGATCACTTTCACATCGCCAAGGGGTTTGCCGCAACTGAATTCCTGTTGCCAAATTTTTCCGCCCCGTTTAACAGTGGCCACCAGATGGGTGGAGAGTGCGTTCACGCAACTCACACCTACACCGTGAAGACCTCCGGAAACTTTGTATGAGTCCTTGTCGAATTTTCCACCGGCGTGCAATACCGTCATGACCACTTCCAAGGCTGATTTTTTCTCCTTGGGGTGCATGTCGGTCGGTATGCCTCGTCCGTCGTCACGGACGGTGATGCTATTGCCCGGGTTGATGGTGACTTCAATGTTCTTACAGTGACCTGCCAACGCTTCGTCGATCGAGTTGTCGACTACCTCGTACACCAGGTGATGAAGTCCTTTGACTCCAATGTCACCGATGTACATGGCAGGTCTTTTCCGTACAGCCTCCAAGCCTTCAAGGACCTGAATGCTATCTGCGGAATATTGATTTTGTTTGGGCTCTTGTTCCAATATCTGATCGCTCATTATCAATTAGTTATGCTTTTCATACTAAAAGCTAACAAAGATAAGGATTTAACCGCTTTTGAAGGGCCTTATCGGGCTCGGGTGTTGATAATTCTCAAAACTGTTGAAAAAGCCCGCCTCAGGCCGTTTTTCAGCCATCAGAGGCCGCTTCAGAACCATGGGTGCAATGGTGTGTTTTAAATGAAAAAATGAACTTCTACTGATTCCGTGGTTCGGACGCAAACATTTTCAGTCAGATGGTTGTTTTTGCAACATGATAACACTAGTCATCGGAACGGATCGAAAGGATAGTTTTACAGGTAAGGTTTGCAGGGCCTATTCCCGATGTTTGAATGAGTTGGCGGTTGATCATCAAATTCTAGATTTATCAACTGCGCTTCAGGATGTATTCGTGCCCGGAGCCTACGGAAGCTCAAGGCCAGACACCATGCATCGGCTGCAGGAAACCTATTTCAACCCGATGACGTGCTTTGTGTTTTTCATTCCGGAATACAATGGGAGCTTTCCCGGCATTCTCAAATGGCTGGTCGATTCCATCGATCCGAGAACGGCCTTGAAGCAAAAAAGGGCAGCGCTTTTTGGGTTATCATCCGGACGTGCGGGTTCACTCCGTGCACTTGATCAGTGGGTGGGAGTCTTGCACTATCTGCAGGTATCGGTTATGCCTCATTTGACTACGGTTCCTCATATCGATAAGGAGTGGGTGAACGACCATGCCGAACCGTCTGAGAAATTGAAAACCCTGATATCGGATCACATCAGTCGGTTAGTGGAGTTCCAGGCCGGAATCGAAAGCCTTACTTGAACGCGTACCGGACACTGAGAGCCAGGTCACCACCCCAAAAATTACTGACACCGATAAAATTGATAGCTGGTTTCCAATCGATGGAGAGGTTAAGCGGGAGTTGCCCAAACGTATACTCAAGTCCGATTTGACCATCCAGGCCGAAAACAGCTCGGGTGTCGTTATATTCCTCGTCTTTCCACCATGGGTTTCTGTTTCGGTCCCAAACCCCGATATGAGCGCCCCCTCCCATAAAGAAACGGAAGCCCGGCTCGCTGAACACCGGGAAATTCCCCTGATACAATCCCGTCAGGTTGAACCCTCGCCAACGTGTGTAAAGAATGCCTTCAATGCTGCTTTTTTCACTCACAAAATGCTTTACAGTAATACCCGCGCCTTCATTTAGCCGGAGGCCAAGGGCGGTTTTGTAGTTGGATTGAGCATGGCACCAAGCAGGAAGTATGAAGATGCAGGCGACGGCAAGCTTGATTATTCGAAGAGGTTTGTGAATGCGGATGGTCATGCTGCAAAATTAATGGACTTCTCCGGGTTCTCTCAATATGTTCATCCCATTGGCGAACTACTGTGTTTTTATGTACAAATAATTGATTTACAGTAAAATGTGTGATTCGGAAAGTGCGTTCGAGACTGTTTTTCCTTTTGAAAATAATTTGTTTCCTTTGCCTTCCAATAGCAAACTGTCTAGCACCGAATACTTATGATCAAAAAACTCCTCAGTCTCTTGCTGATTCTTTCCTTTACCATCATCAGCGGAGTTGCGCAGGCTAAAACAGCGAAGGCCCCGAAAAGCAAAACTCCCAAGGCAGACAAGCTTTTCAATATCGGGGAATACTACTCCGCTTCCACGCTTTACAAAAAGGCTTACAGCAGGTTCAAAAAGCGTGATCCAAAGGCCATTGCAGCATTCAAAGCCGGTGAGTGTGCCCGTATGATGGGTAACCATCTCGAAGCCGAGGACTGGTACGGTAAAGCTGTCGCTTCCAAATACAAGGAACCCATCGGACTCTTGCGGTATGCAGATGCGTTAAAGTCAAATTCAAAATATGCAGAAGCTATAGTTCAGTATAACGCATACAAAGAGGCCAATCCCTCCGACGCTAAGGTGAGTGCTTTGGTCGCTTCTGCTGAGACGGCTCAGGCATGGAAGGACAAGCCGACCCGTCACAGGGTGGATAACCTCTCCGCTTTGAATACCAAATATTATGAGTTTGCCGTGACCGAGAATCCCGCTACCAAGAATACGTTGGTATTCTCTTCCTCTCGCGAGGAGGCAGCAGGCGACAAGCGCGACAAGTGGTACGGTGAAAAGTATTTTGACTTGTTTCAATCCTCTTTGGATAACAACGGCAAGTGGAGTATTCCTGTAGCCTTGACCGGTCCTTTCAATTCAGAAGGAAGTGATGGCGCTGCGTGTTTTGATCCCAGCGGTAAGGTGATGTATTTCACCACCTGTCCCTACGATAAAGACAAAAACACCCAATGCAAGATCATGATGACCACCATGGCCGATGGCAAATGGAGTGATCCCATGGCATTGCCCTTCAATAGCGATACCTACACCTGCGGCCACCCGAATTTGTCTCCGGACGGCAATACGCTTTACTTTACCTCAGACATGCCGGGTGGATTCGGTGGGAAAGACGTTTGGTCGGTTACTCTGAATGCCGGGTCTTGGGGCGCTCCTGTAAATCTTGGTTCCGGTATTAACTCGGATGGCGATGAGATGTTTCCCACTTTGGCTAAAAACGGTCGTCTTTACTTTGCATCCAACGGCAAAGCCGGCATGGGTGGTCTAGACATGATGTTCTCCACCAATGATGGTGGAGTGTGGTCAGAAGCCGTTAACCTGAAGTCTCCGATGAATTCATCCGCTGACGATTTCGGTATCTTTTGGGATTCCGAGTCTACCGGATATTTCACTTCCAACCGCGAGGGTGGAAAGGGTATGGATGACATTTATAATTTCATGGTTCCGCCATTGAAATTCAATGTCGGCGGACGTGTTTACGACACCGATACCAAGGAAAACCTTGAAGGCGCGACAGTGGAGTTATTCGGGTCTGATGGTACATCTCTCAGTGTTCAGACTGCTGCTGATGGTATGTACCGCTACGAACTCAAGCCCAATGTGAAATACAAGCTTTCTGCTTCCTTCACAGGTTACCTGACGAAGTTTCATGAGCTTTCCACTGTTGGACTTGAAGAAGACCAGGATTTTGCCAAGGATTTCGATTTCCCGCTGAAGTCTACGTCTAAGCCCATTACCGTGCCCGAAATTTTCTACGATCTCGACAAGTCCACACTACGTGCTGAATCCAAGAATGCACTGGATGGGCTCATTCAGACACTTAACGAAAATCCGACTATCACCATCAAGCTGACGGCACACACGGATTACCGTGCTGACGATAATTACAACCTCAAATTGTCAGATCGTCGTGCCAAGAGTGTTATGGACTACTTGATTTCCAAAGGCGTTCCTGCAGATCGTCTGACTTCCGAAGGCAAAGGCGAAACCACGCCCAAGGCAGTTGAGAACGATGAAGAGTATGCGCCCTTCAAGACCGGCGATGTTTTGACCAAAGAGTTCATCGACAAACTTGAAACCAACGAGATGAAGGAAAAAGCTCACCAGTATAACCGTCGCACGGAGTTCGAAGTGACCGGTACCACCTACGTTCCCAAGAACTGATAAACGAACACATTGGTTTTAATCGATGGAAGGGCGGCTCGAAAGGCTGCCCTTCCGCTATCCGGTAAACAGCTATACGGCTCCGGACTTTGAATACATACAATGCAGGAGATGAATTCTTCCCAACGCTATTCACTCCGTGGTGTATCCGCCACGAAGGAGGATGTGCATGCTGCCATTAAAGGACTCGACCAAGGGCTATATCCTCGCGCATTTTGCAAGGTGATCCCCGATTACTTGGGAGGAGATCCCGATTGGTGCAATATCATGCATGCCGACGGTGCCGGCACGAAGAGCAGCCTGGCCTATGCTTACTGGAGGGAGACCGGCGATCTTTCCGTCTGGAAAGGTATCGCGCAGGACGCCCTTGTGATGAATCTTGATGATTTGTTGTGTGTTGGTGCTACCGGCAGGATTCTGGTCTCGTCCACCATCGGAAGAAATAAGCGGCTGATACCGGGCGAAGTAATTGCTGCCATCATCCAGGGTACAGAAGAGTTGGTGGAAGAGCTTCGTCGCCATGGAGTTGATTTATACACTACAGGCGGTGAGACTGCCGATCTGGGTGATCTGGTGCGGACGATCGTAGTGGACAGTACGGTTGCATGCAGGATGAGAAGAGCGGATGTCATTGACAATGCCCGGATTCGGCCCGGTGATGTGATCATTGGCCTCTGTTCGTACGGTCAGGCATCGTACGAGACAGAATACAATGGAGGGATGGGCAGCAATGGACTCACCTCAGCCCGTCACGATGTATTTGATCACCTGCTTGCTGAGAAATATCCCGATAGTTACGATCACGGCATCGATCACTCGCTGGTTTACAACGGCGCATTGAAATTGACCGATGCCATCGAGGACCTGGGTATTGACGCCGGCAAACTCGTTTTGTCTCCAACGCGTACCTACGCACCCGTCATTCACCGTGTTTTGCAACAGTTCCGTGACGAGGTTCATGGCATGGTGCATTGCAGTGGCGGTGGGCAGACCAAAGTGCTCCATTTTGTGGAGGGGCTGCATATCATCAAGGACGATCTCTTTCCAACTCCGCCGTTGTTCCGAATCATACAGGAGCAGTCGAAAACGGATTGGAAGGAAATGTATCAGGTGTTTAACATGGGACACAGGATGGAGCTTTACATGTCTGAGGACCACGCGCAATCAGTAATGGACATCGCCAAATCGTTTTCAATCGATGCCCGTGTGATAGGACGAGTGGAGGCTTCTGAAAATAACCGCCTCACGATACGTGGCCAACATGGTGAATTCAACTGGTAAGTCTTGTAGCAGATGATGAATGATCCACTCTTGAACAAACTGGAGGGCGTTGAATCGCGCTTCCATGACATAGGCGTTCAGCTTTCCGACCCGTCGGTCATCGCAGACCAGCGGAAGTTTACTCAGTTGAACAAGTCCTACCGTGACCTGGAAGAGATTGTAACTGCTACGCGGGAGTATAGAAGCCTGTTGTCCGGGATTGAACAAGCAAAACACGTGTTGGCTAACGACAAGGACGAGGACTTCCGGAGTATGGCCAGGTCCGAATTGGACGAGCTCGAGCCGCGACGTGCAGATTTAGAGCAGCGGATACAAATGCTGTTGATCCCACAGGATCCTGAAGACGGACGCAACGCCATCATTGAAATCCGTGCCGGCACAGGAGGAGACGAAGCCAGTCTTTTCGCCGGTGATTTGAGCCGCATGTATCAGCGCTTTTGCGAGGGCCGTGGTTGGAAAGTCGAAGTGGTTGATTACAACGAAGGGAATACCGGAGGCTTCAAGGAGATCGTGATGGAAGTGAAAGGGGATAAAGCTTATGGCATTTTAAAATACGAAAGCGGTGTCCACCGGGTGCAGCGTGTTCCTGCCACCGAGACCCAGGGAAGGATCCATACTTCGGCGGCTACGGTAGTTGTTTTGCCGGAGGCGGACGAGTTCGACGGTGTCGAGATCAATCCTGCCGACTTGGAGTTTCAAACTGCACGTTCGAGTGGTGCGGGAGGACAAAACGTGAACAAGGTTGAAACGAAGGTGCAGCTGACCCATAAGCCCAGCGGAATAGTCATTACCTGTCAGGTCGCCCGTTCACAGCATGCGAACCGGGACATGGCCTTGCAGATGTTGCGGTCCAAGTTGTATGAGATTGAATACACCAAACGCATGGACGAGGTAGCAAAACGAAGGAAGACCATGGTCAGCACAGGGGATCGTTCCGCCAAGATCCGAACCTACAATTATCCGCAGAGCAGGGTCACCGATCACCGGATCGGATTCACCTCCTACAATCTTCAGGCCGTTATGAACGGAGATATTCAGGACTTCATCGATGCCTTGCAATTCGCCGAAAATGCTGAGAAGATGAAAGAAGAGAACATGGTAGGTAGCTGATCTCTCTTTCGACCCGATAGAAATATTAAAACATCAAGAGAAGTGAATCGCGACAGTTTGGTTGAACAGATCCTTAACAAAAGGAGTTATCTGTGTGTCGGACTAGATACCGACATCCAAAAGATCCCCCGTCATCTTTTGGAAACAGAGGATCCCCTCTTCGAATTCAACAAGGCCATCATCGAGGCCACCTGTGACCTTTGTGTAGCATATAAGCCGAATCTTGCTTTTTACGAGAGTATGGGGTCTGCCGGATTGAGGTCGCTTGAAAAGACGATGGCGATCATCCCCTCCACGCATTTCACCATTGCCGATGCCAAGCGCGGGGATATCGGAAACACCTCTGCGTTATATGCACGCGCCTTTTTTTCTGCCATGGACTTCGATGCCATCACAGTGGCTCCTTATATGGGTTCCGATTCGGTCAAGCCCTTTCTGGGTTTCCCCGGTAAATGGGTGGTTTTGCTCGCCTTGACATCCAATCCTGGTGCGGCTGATTTTCAGATCGAGAATATGTCTGATGGTGTGCCTTTGTACGAATCCGTCATGCGTAAAGCAATGGAGTGGGCAGGGCCGGAGGAGTTGATGTTCGTCTGCGGTGCTACTCGGGCTTCCCAATTCGAACATCTGCGTAACATTGCTCCGGAGTCCTTTTTCCTTGTACCGGGAGTCGGTGCGCAGGGGGGCGATTTACGTGCAATTTCCAACGCCGGCTTGAATAGCATTTGCGGATTGCTTGTTAATTCTTCGCGGCAGATCATCTACGCTTCTTCCGGACATGATTTTGCAAAAGCTGCCAGATCGGAGGCGCTTAAAGTCCAGGAAGAGATGAGTCTCCTCCTTTCCGAAAGGGGGCTCTAAAGCGGGCTCTAAGCATCCGTTTGCATACGGATGTACTTGTTTGTTTGAGGATTCCGAAAGTTCGTCATGCATTCTTTTGCAGCATGAAAGCTCGACGGATAAAGCAGGTGTTCATTGCCTATTTCACTTGTACCAGGACCGAAAAGCATGCTGCCCTTTTATTGGGGGGGATACTGCTCTTCATCCAGGCCGCGTTGTTTGTTCGACACCACTTGATTCAACCGAAATCGCGCCATCCGGAAAGGGGTGAAAGGCAGGCGATAGCGCATCTGCAGAATAAGACCGGAGGAAAGCCAAAAGACTCTTATTCAAATGAGCGTATTCCATTCCACGTACCGTCCGTTCGACCTTTTGACCCGAATAAAATCGATGAAAACGGCTTCGTTGAGCTCGGGATGAGTCCCCGTCAAGCCGCATCCTTGATTCGCTACCGAGACAAAATCGGTGGATTTCGGTCCAAAGAGGATGTCAAGCGCGTCCGGGTATTGGATTCGGGATTATTTGCCCTATGGGCTCCTTTCATCGAATTACCGGATCAGGATTTCCGTCAGAGGATGACCGAAATACGGAAGTACCCCAATTCAATCCATACCCCTTTAGAACGAAAAGCAACGACTGCCCACAGGCCATTTGTGATTGATTTGAATGATGCCGATACGGTCCTTTTGAAGGAGCTTCCCTGGATCGGTTCGGGTAGGGCAAGAGCCATTGCCAATTACCGGGATCGTTTGGGAGGGTTCGTGGCATTTGAGCAATTGCTGGAGATCAGATCCATTCCTGATTCGGTTTATAATCACATTCTTCCTTTCCTGGTCCTGAATTCCGGGCCATACCGAAAGCTTGAAGTCAATCGCATGCCGGTCGATAGTCTGCGCCATCCTTACCTCAGTAAACAATTCGCCAGGATGATCGTTTCCTACAGGGGTCAGCATGGTTATTATTCCTCTGTGAACGACCTGTTGATCCTACCTTTGGCAGACGAGGAAATCCTCCGTAAACTTGCACCTTATTTGACTTTTTAAAGACTCACGTAATGGAATTCAACCCTTCAGAAAACCAATTGATGATCGCCCAGACTGTCCGCGACTTCGCCGACAGGCACATCCGTCCTTCTTTCATGGAATGGGACGAGTCTCAGCGCTTTCCGGTAGAAGTCTTCAAGTCCCTGGGTGAACTTGGGTTAATGGGGGTTCTCGTGCCTGAACAATACAACGGAGCCGGACTGGGTTATTTCGAATACGTCACTGCCATTCAGGAGCTGGCTCGCGTTTGTGGATCTGTTGGATTGTCGATGGCCGCTCACAATTCCCTGTGTACCGGTCATATTCTCATGTTCGGTAACGAAGAGCAGAAGCAGAAATACCTGCCCCGTCTGGCTACGGCAGAGTGGATCGGTGCCTGGGGACTTACCGAAGCCAATACGGGATCCGATGCCATGCGGATGCGTTGTGTAGCGAAACAGGACGGTGATCATTGGATCATCAATGGAGCCAAGAATTGGATCACCCACGGTATAAGTGGAGACGTAGCTGTAGTACTTGCACGCACTGGTGAATTATTGGATTCACATGGCATCACGGCATTCGTGGTGGAGAGAGGGACTCCGGGATTCAAAGCCGGCAAGAAAGAGAACAAGCTCGGCATGCGCGCCTCGGAGACCGCTGAGATGATTTTTGAGGATTGCCGTGTACACAAAAGTCAGATACTCGGAAAAGTCGGAGATGGATTTGTTCAGGCGATGAAAATCCTCGACGGAGGACGCATTTCCATCGCTGCGTTGTCTTTGGGCATAGCCAAGGGTGCTTTTGACGCTGCGGTGAAATACTCGCAGGAGCGACAACAGTTCGGTCAGCCGATTTCGAATTTCCAGGCCATCTCGTTCAAGTTGGCTGATATGGCCACTCAAATTGAAGCGTCCGAGTTACTCACCATGCAGGCTGCCGATCTCAAGAACCGTGGTCAGAAAGTGACGCGCCAGAGCGCCTTTGCAAAATACTATGCTTCGGAGGTTGCAGTTCGTTGCTCAACCGAAGCTGTGCAGATTTTTGGCGGGTATGGATACACCAAGGATTTTCCGGTGGAGAAGTTCTACCGTGATTCCAAGCTGTGCACCATAGGCGAGGGTACAAGTGAGATTCAGAAACTCGTCATTGCACGGGATATTCTTCGGTCCTGAACACTAGTACTTTTGCGACAACTTGTAAGTAAAAGTGTTGTGGATTGTTCGTGTATTTTTTAGTCCCGTTTCAAGTTGATTTGATGCGGTATTTCCCCTAAAATGCTTTCTGGCTTTTTTCTTGCACTCAGGCTTGGTATATTTGTGTTGTATATAATTTAAAACAACAGCCATGAATAAGTTTTCAAATATTTTTTTATTAATATTCCTACTCTTAGGGAAATTTTCAAAGGCATCTCATCTTATGGGAGGTGAAATCACGTGGCAGTGTATCAAGGCTGGCCCTAGCGTAGGTCGGTTTGTTTTCACAGTCAAACTTTACCGCGATTGCAATGGAATTCCGGGTCCGCCCTCTGTTCAGCTTTCGACAAATGCAGCAGGAATGGCAGGAGGAATTAATTGTACTTTGGCTTATCAAAACGATATTTCACCACAAGGGGCAGGATGTCCCACTTGTCAAAATCCGTTAGGCCTACCCAACGCGGTCGAGGAATTTGTATATAATTCACAACCTATGCTCATCTCTGGAGTCCCGCCTGTTTCGGGTTGGTTTTTCTATTATACTGATTGTTGTCGGAATGCCGGAATCACAAATCTGGTCAATCCTGGTTCAGGCTCTTTCACCCTGCGTGCATTCATGTATCCCTACAATGCAACGAATACTAACCCCTGCTTCGATAGTTCTCCTGGTTTTGCCGAGCGCCCAATTTTAGGTACTTGTACTCGCACGTCAACAAGGTACGACCAAGATGTGCGCGATGAAGAGCTGGACTCGGTTGTTTTCGAATGGGACACTCCTTTGAATAACGGTTTTCCGGGGGTGCCATTTCAGTATGTCGTCGGGTATAGCCCAGCTTCCCCTCTGCCAAGTGCCGCTCAAAATCCTTTAAACACCCCTGCAACGCTGAATCAGAACACTGGTATCGTTTCTTTTACATCGTATACTCCTGGAGTATTCGTCATTGTTATCAAAGTTACGGCCTACAAGTGTAAAGTCAAAGTCGCAGAAATTTATCGTGAATATCAGGTTGCACTTTTGGGTAACTGCCTGATTCCCGATCCGGCTACAGGCACTCAAATTTGGAATACCCCTCCCGATGTATCCGATCTGCTTGGTAATTCTATCGAGGATACTTTAATTGAAGTTGTTGCAGGCGACTCCATAGAAATACCATTTGTAGCATATGATTTTGAGTTCATTCAATTGCCTGGACAGTCGCCCCAAGGTCAAATGATTGAAATCAAACCATCAAGCACTCAATTTGGTGCTAACTTCACCGACACCAGTTCGGGATGTTTGTTGCCTCCTTGTGCGATATTAGACCCTCCGCCCCCGTTGTTGCCTTTATCTCAATCAATTCAGGCTAGTCTGAAATGGTATACATCATGCAATCATTTGGCTTACATATCAGGTTGTTCAGCCTCTTCCAATGTCTATAGTTTTATCATCAAAGTGCTTGATAATGTATGCCCTTCTCCAGCCGTTAATTTTAACCTAATCCGAATTAAAGTAGTGCCACCTCCAATTTATGGTGCGCCCAGGCAGCGCTGCCTTGATATTCAGGATGATGGGACTGTGAAATTGACTTTTCTCCCACCTTCCAATATCAATACTTTGGACTCAAATATTCAATTTAAAGCAATTTACATTTACCGATCTTCCTCTGGTTCGACTGGAGCCTTTTCTTTGATTGATAGTCTATCAGGTTTCACTATTCCCAATGCAGATACAATATTGACTTACTTAGATCTAGGTGCCAACGCCAATGCTGGGCCACTTACTTACTATTTGTCTACTGTTTCAGCAAACAGTTGTACTGAGTTTGCCGAATCAAATAGTGATACACTCAGTACGATTTTTTTGTCAGGGGCTCAATTTGGGACAGATGTTAACTTAAATTGGACGCCAATGGGTAATCCACTTCCTTCCACTTCTGCTGGTGATTATTTTGTCACAAAAGATAGCTTGACTTTTGGGGGTGGAGTGATTTGGCAACAGTTTGGACAAACGAACGGAATCAGCTACATAGATCCTATTATTTATTGTGATTCAGCCTATAACCGGAGTTATCGTGTCGAAATCACCGATACCAGTATTGCAAATTGTATCTCTCGATCAAATATCTCCAGCCTATTTCTTAACGGACTCTCTCCGGCTGCAACTATCAATTCAAATGATACCACCCTCTGTATCGGTCAAACGCTGAATTTAACTACGACTTTGGTTCCCGGTCATACATACGCTTGGAGTACGGGTGCAACATCACCTGGTATTTTAGTTTCGAATTCTACCTCCGGACCCAATGTCATCACTTACACTGTTGTTGTGTCCAATTCCGTCGGTTGTACAGCTGTTGACAGCGTTACAGTAACTTTCATTACATGTAGCGGACTATTTGAAAATGCTCCTGAATTACAATTTGACATCCTGCCAAATCCTGCGACTGATCATGCAGTCGTATTTATTAGTCAGATGATTGTTGGAGATGTGCAATTGAAGATTTTTGATATATCCGGTCGACTTGTGATTACTCAACGGTTGGAGTCGGAAAAAAATACAATTCAATTAAATAATCTACAATCAGGAATATACCAGGCCACTTTAAATGTTGATGGAAAGTTGCTTGGTCGAAAAGCGATTTCTATTTGGTAGACCAGTAAAAAATCATCAATTTCTTCAGACATTTTCATTTATCAGATTGCTGTTTCTGCGGTTTACGAGAGCTAAAAATCATTCGTGTTTTTATGGTCGCATTGGATATTGGGCAAACCTTGTGCATTTTAATCTCTTAGGGTTGAATTCCCCGCTCATCTGGGGCGAAATTTTTTCAATGTGAGGAGGGTGTAGCGTAACGATACCTCGCTGCTCTGCGGCGAGGAGGTTCATTCTCTTAGGGTTGAATTCCCCGCTCCTCTTGGTCGAAATTTTTTCAATGTGAGGAGGGTGTAGCGTAACGATACCTCGCTGCTCTGCGGCGAGGAGGTTCATTTTTCAAAAAAGTTGTTATAAGAGCTTGATACGACTATCGTATGTAATAGTGGTCAATAGCATTAATCATGTACCAGGGCCTTTCTTTTTTTTTAAGTTATCAAAAGGAGTAGGTGATTCCCGCCAGGCCGAGCATGCGGTAACTCGGATATTCATACCACCGGAAATATCTTGAGAATCCCAGGTTGTTAAGGCTTACCCAGGCTGACAAGGTTTTGCTGTATCGATAATCTATGGAAAGGTTCAGGTCGATCCAGCCTTTCAGCTCTACGACTTCTCCTTTTACGGGCGTGATGGTGTCGTTTTGTAAGGTATAACCGTATCCATAGACACCGTTGTTATAGAATAAATCGGCTTTGATAAGGATTTTTTCACCGATGGTATAATGCCCGTTCAGACCTGTGCGAAGACGAGGAGCGTAGAATGCTTTTTCGAGCACGTCGAGGTCGTACCTGTTGTACTCAGTGGTCAGAGAAAGTGAGGACTTCTCGGTCTTTTTATACTCCAATGAAGCTTTGAATTGAAGCTGGGTTCCGGTGTCGTAAACAACACCAAACGTAGTGGGGAAATCTGACCGGTACTCGTTGAAGAAGAAGGGAAGGTTTCGAGCCCGTTGCCAGCTGGCTTGTGCACTGAGCATTAGGTCGTGTTCCAGGCGTATGGACGTGCCTGCCTTGGCAACGAGTTTACGGTTGGTGTTGACCATGGGCACGAAATTGCCGAAGAAAGGATTTTCGCGGGCGAAGGAACGCAGGTCGTTGCGCTGCAGGTCGCCGCTGATGCCACCGAATATCCTGACAGCGTCTTCGATCAGACGGAAGTCGGCCTCCAATACGGGATACAAACGGTAATCGCTTTCGCCGTTGTTTGATTCGATCGCCATTCGTGCACCGATGTCCACTTTCATCATTCCCTGCTCGATGGAGAATTTGGGTTCGAAACGGATGATGTTCCTTCCGAAAGAGAAAGTAGGTTGTTCGATGTTGCCAAACTCGCCGGATGCACATACATGGAAGTAGGCGTTATTCATCCATTTGATCAGGCCGGCTGATATCCGGATGTTGTTCTCATTGAAATCACGGTTGTTGTTGAATCCATAGAACTCAACACCTCCCCGGTAGGACCATTTCTCTTTTTCTTTTCCAAGTGATTCGAAATCGATCTTGCCGTTGATGTCCTGAAGTGTATGTTTCGTTTCAGATTTGGAGTAAAGCTCCGGTGGGGACTTGAATCCGTAGTAATGCACTTTGTCGAAGCGATATCCCAACGAAGCGCCAAGTTTGAATTTTTCGAAATAACGATTGCCGAATGTGGTGAAGTTCGTGGTGCTGTTGCCGGGGAAGCCGTAGTCCTTGATCTTGCCACCGGCAGAAAGATGGTAAAGGTGTGCACCGGCATCGAATCGCTTTGACCGAAGGCTGTTGAATGCCGCATCCACCAAAGGCATGTTTTCCAATCCATAGCCTGCTTTAAGCCATCCGTGATACAGCTTTTTTATCGCATCATCCTTGATTCGTACCGGTTTGATAGGGGATGTGTTGAATGACGCCGGGGCGGGAGCCGGATTTAATTTATAGATCAGCGGTGCTCCCGTTGATTTGGTATCGACATTGTCTTCAGGCTGCAAGTCGATCTTGAAAGCATCGTTTAAGACGGGCTGATATTCTTTTACAATATCCACGTCTTCGTTGCCCATTTGAGCAGTTTTGCCACCGGGTTGCGCAATAGTGAGCAGCGGAAGAAGCGAAATCAGGACCAGCAATAGGAGGGTGTTATGGCGAGGCATTTTTCTTTTTTTTAGTCTTGTTGTTCTTTGTTCAGGTCGGTTTCCTGTTCCGGAGTTTCGCTGGGCTTCATCGGTTCGCCTTTTGCTGCATCCTCTATCGCTTTCAACTTGTCTCCTGCAACCTGACGGATGTCTTCCGGATCCGAAGGGTCTTTCTCGTAATTCTCAAGAATGCTCTGCAAAGTGGCTTTTGCCTGAAAGGTGTCTTTCAATGCAATGCAATTGTCAGCAAGAAGGATGAAGCTTTTTGCAATCCAGAAGTCGTAGGAGGGTACTTGCTTGGCTACGTCGTAACATTTTCCTTGCGAAGCTTTGAAGTTGCCCATCTTGTAATCGATCAGCGCCAGGCTGTATTTGGCCTCTGCACCGGCCATGCTCGACTGCTTCGCAATTGCGGAGTATTCCCTTTTTGCAGCAGGCAGGTCGTTGATTTCCATGGCTGAACGTGCATAGGTCAAATGGGCTTCTGAAACGACTTCATTCGTCACCTTTTCGGCTTCAAATAATTTCTTCGCATAGTCGATGGCGAGTTCGAATTGCTTTGCTTGAAAATAGGATCTCATCAGGCCGGTCTGGGCATTCAATTGGTTTTCTCGCAATTCGGCAATTTGCTCCAGACGTTGGTAGTGGCCGATGGCTTTGTCGAAGCGGTTCTCGTTGAAATGAATGAATGCGGCTTTGGCGAGTGATTTCTCAGTGAAAAGGTTACTGCCCGCCGAGAGTACCTTTTCATAGGAGGTGAGTGCTGAAGCGTAGTCCTTTTTTCGATATTGACATTCTGCCAGATAGAAGGATGCGTTTAGTTTGTAACCGCCGTTGGGGAACAGTTGCAGGTATTTTGAGAAACTCTTGTCGGCATTGTCGAAATCCCCTTTCAGGTATTGCTGTTCCGCAGCCTCGTAAGTGATGGAGTCCTGGGCTCCGGTGCTTACACTGGCATTGGGAATCTCCTTTACAAAGTTGAAATAGGCCTCCGGTTCTCCGTTGCCGACATAAATACTCTTCAATCCAAGGAGTGCTTCAGTCGCCTCCGGACTTCCGGGGTATTGCGTAACTACTTTCTTGTACTGTACGATGGCCTGGTCGTCCTGCTTATCATTGTAGAGCATCAATGCGATGTTCAATTGTGCCTTCCTGGCATAGGGGTGAGCGGGCGATTCACGAAGCAGGGCGTTGAAATCCGACTTCGCCTTGTCATTGTCTCCCTGGGTCATGTGGGCGCGTCCGCGTTCAAAGAGGGCGTCTCCACGAAAGCGTGATTTCGGGTAACCGCCGATCAGGCTTGTCAGTGTCGAGATTTTTCCGGTTTGTTCATTCTGCAATCCCTGGATAAGCCCTTTTTGGAAGTAGGCATAATCGGTAGATCCCGCTTTGATGGCGATCGCGTCATTGTAGTATTTTATGGAAACACCGAAGTCGCGTAGCGCATAGTGGCAGTCCGCCGTCCTCAATAGGGCGTCACCGTAAATGTTGTCTTGTCCGGATTCCCGCTTGGCGATGTATTTCCTGAACCACGATTGAGCTTCGTTGTAATTCCCCATCTTGAAGAAGCAATACCCAAGGTTGTAATGGCCTACATTGTATAGCGGGGTATTCACCGAGCCCGGATTGAATATGAATGAACGATACTGTTTCACGGCTGCTTCGTATTTCTCCTGCTTGTAAAGGATTTCGGCCTTCCAGTAGAGGGCATTGGCTTTTATCCCCGGATCCACATCGTTCACAATCGCTTTTTCGAACATGCCGATCGACTTGTCATAAACTTTGTCGTTCATCAATTCGATGCCGCGGTGATAGGCTACGCGTTGGTAGGCTCCCTGTGCCCGTGTGCTTTTCCCTTTGATCTGTTCAAGTGCGGCAAGTGCGTCTTTGAAGTTGCGTGTGCTCAGGTACAATTCGGCCAGCAGTTCATTTGTTTCATCGGCATGCACCGATTTCGGGTATTTCTCCTGCATGTCTCTGAGCGCGGTAAGTGCACCGGGCAGGTTCAGTTCGTAGCTGAGTTTGCCGTAATTGAAAAGGGATTCCTCCCTGATGGTTGCAGAATGCTCGAGCTTGGAGGCCATCTGAAAGGCGTTGCGGGCGGATGCTTTATTGCCCGTCTGGATGTAGCAGTCGCCGAGGTGGTACCAGGCATTCTGTTCCAATGCATCGAGTGGACCCATCACCCTCTCAAAGTGCGGAATCGCGCTTGCGTGATTGCTGCTTCTGTATTCGCAGTAGCCCATCAGATATCGGTCATCACGGCTCAGTTGGGGAATCCCCTGGCTGTACCCGTCCATGTAAACCAATGCGTTTTTATAGTCGCCCGTACGGCTGTATGACTCAGCGACGATCCGCATGATTTCGACGTTGTTCTGCGGGCTTTTGTTCTTCAGTACAGGTACGGCGTAACGGATGACCTCGTCGTATCTGCCTTGATCGAAATGCATCTGTGCGATGTAATAGGGGACCAACGGGCCGAAAGTCGCCGAGGAGTCGAGTTTACTGAAGTACTCAATCGCGGTTTTGGTATTGCCGTTTTGATAGGCCAGGTGTCCGTAGTAATACTGGGCAGCGGTTTGGTACTTTGATTTCACTTCCAGGATTTCCTTGAAGCTTTTTGCTGCTTTGTCGTTGTCCCCTTTGTTGAATTGGCAATAGCCCAGTTTGAAATAGTATTCGGCCACTTCGTCTCCGGACAGATAATAGATGTCGGCCTTTTCCAGTGCCGACAAGGCTTTAGCGTACTTTTTGTTGCGGTAATAGTGCCTGCCCAGATTAAACCAGGCCTGCGGTGCCTTGGTGCTTTCCGGGTAACGGGTGGTGAATGAATTCAGACGCTCTTCTGCATCCGGATGGAATAATTCGTAGGCGCAGACTGCAGCGTAATATGTTGCATTCAGCCGGAACGATTCGCTGCCTTTTCCCTCTTCCAGGTACTCGTCAAACAAGGATTTAGCCGCACCATATTTCTCCTTTAAGTACATCTCCCAGGCCCTTTGGTACTTGGCATCGGGCTCGGTAAAAGCCTGCGTGATCTGGCCGAAAACCTGGCCTGAGCAAATGAAGGTACTAATAATCAATAGTTTAATGAGTTTCTTCTCCATGCTGAATCGGGATACACTTTCTTCAAAAGTACAGTCCTAAAACGCCTTCCCGGGCTGGAATCGTATGGGAACTCTCTGAATTATCAACACCGATTTTTGAATTTTCGGATCGGCAATGGTCTTTTTGATCACTCTGACCGATAGGGTGGAAGGTGTATTTTTGTAACTCATCAATTCTCAACCATGGACTCTATTCAAGCCTATATCTCTCAAAACCAGGACCGCTTTCTCGATGAACTGAAGGATTTCCTTCGCATTCCCTCCGTTAGTGCGGATTCGCGGTACAAGGGCGATGTGGCACGTGCTGCCGAATTTGTTCGCGAGGCCTTGATCAGGGCCGGTGCGGATACAGTCGAAATTTGTCCAACTCCCGGTCATCCTATCGTTTATGGAGAAAAGATCATCGATCCCAATCTGCCAACCGTTGTGGTTTACGGTCATTACGATGTGCA
This sequence comes from Bacteroidia bacterium, assembly GCA_032111385.1. Taxonomy (GTDB): domain Bacteria; phylum Bacteroidota; class Bacteroidia; order AKYH767-A; family OLB10; genus JAJTFW01. The sequence continues at coordinate 17,740 of JAULUX010000112.1, read as the reverse complement.
GCCTGCCGACCCGTTGGACTTGTGGGATTCCCCTCCCTTCGAACCGGTGATCAAAGACGGTAGGATTTACGCCAGGGGTGCCTGCGATGACAAGGGTCAGGTGTACATGCACATCAAGGCATTTGAATACATGATGAAGAATGGTTCGTTGCCTTGTAATGTGAAATTCATGATCGAAGGAGAAGAAGAGGTGGGCTCGTCGCACCTGGGTGATTGGATTCGTGATAATAAAGCGCGGCTGAAAGGAGATGTGATTTTGATTTCCGACACGTCAATTATTGCAAACGACACCCCGAGTATTGATGTGGGTCTTCGTGGACTTAGTTATGTGGAAGTGGAAGTGACCGGCCCCAACCGCGACCTGCATTCCGGTGTTTACGGTGGTGCTGTGGCCAATCCGATCAGCATTCTTTGTGAAATGATAGCCAAGATGAAGGATGCGGATAATCGTATCACCATTCCCGGATTCTATGATGATGTTGTCGAACTCAACACGCAGGACCGAGCAGAGTTGAACAAGGCTCCTTTCGATCTCAACGACTATATGCGTGATCTGAATGTTCTTGATGTGCACGGGGAAAAAGGGTATACCACGCTGGAAAGGACAGGTATTCGTCCTACGTTCGAATTGAACGGTATCTGGGGTGGTTACACCGGTGAAGGCGCCAAGACTGTATTACCGTCCAAGGCCTACGCCAAGTGTTCAATGCGTTTGGTGCCCAATCAAAGTTCTGATAAGATCACACAACTCTTCTCCGATTACTTCCAATCCATCGCCCCGAAGGGCGTTAAGGTGGAAGTTCGTCCTCACCATGGCGGTGAACCGGTTGTTACGCCAACCGATTCAGTCGCTTTCAAGGCCGCCAGCAAAGCGATGGAGACCACCTTCGGTAAGAAGCCGATTCCAACCCGTGGAGGAGGCAGTATTCCCATCGTGGCACTGTTTGAAAAGGAACTGGGTTTGAAAAGTGTGCTGATGGGCTTTGGCTTGGACAGCGACCTCATTCATAGTCCGAATGAACACTATGGGATCTTTAATTTCCTAAAAGGCATCGAGACCATTCCTCATTTCTTTGCGGAATATGCAGCAATGAGCAAAGCTTGATCCCATCAATCCGCCTGGCGTTGAAATGGTGAAGTCGAAACGGTTTCTCGAGCCGCTCATTTGGACGCTTGCGTTGGTTGTACTTGCGCTCGGCATTGCAACGGATGGCTGCTTTTCCATTTGCCCTTTAAATCTTTTGGGTGCGGATTGGTGTCCGGGTTGCGGACTCGGACACTCCATAAATTTGGTATTCAAGGGTGAAATTCGGACTTCGATCGAAATGCACCCCCTGGGCATACCCACTATCTTCATTTTGGTGAACAGGATTATCTTTACTGTTAGACATGCCGTCAGACCGGTGTGTTTGAACTAAGTCATATCTGTTTCAAGGGACTTTCTAAAAATCGACAACAACATGAACAACAACCTGCTCTATAGTATTCCCGGCATTGAATCCGAGGAGCTTCAGTTTATTCAGGAAGCCACCAAAGACATGGATGATGCCAAAAGGCAACAGTTCGTTCTACTTTACCAAGGTAGGCGAAAAGATCCGCAAACTGTCCTATTATGTACATTGTTGGGATTCGTCGTCGTTGCCGGCGTGCAACGTTTTATCCTCGGTCAGATGGGTATGGGTATTTTGTATCTCTTTACCGCAGGACTCTGTTTCGTCGGAACCATTGTCGATCTGATCAACTATAAGAGTATGACTCTTGAATACAACCGACGGCAGGTGGTTGAATGTAGGATGATGGCCGGTGCGCTGAATTGACCTTTTGGTTCAAAGCTCGACTATCAAACCAATGGTCGGAATCACGGTTCCATTCGTGTTTTGCAGTTCGGTTAGTAAGTAGCGGCTGGGATCAGAAGGGTTCTCTTTGGGTGAACCATCCGCATTTCGTTCGACTGTGAGGTAAGGTCTCAGTTCCGTTTGATAATTGAAGAGATTTTGGATGTCGATATACAAATCCAGGGTCCAGCTTTTGAAGTAGTATTTCTTGTCTACACGGATGTCGAGTTGTGCGAAGTCGCCGTTTCGAACGGTATTGATCCGTTCCGGGTCAGGAACGCCCTGCCCGCTGATGTCCCAGTTGGACCGGAGGGACGAGTTTGCTACATCGTAGGGGGTGTAGGGGCTGCCACTGCTGTAGCGGAATCGCAGACCCGCTTCCCAGTTTTTGGCAAAGGTTTTCCCTGCAGTCATGCTGATGGTATGGCGGTAATCCCAGCTGGAGGCGACCAGGCGATCGTCGAAATTGGTGAACTTGCTTTGAGCTAACGTATAGGCCAGGATTCCGTAGAATCCTTTGAATAACTTCTGCTGCAGCAACACTTCGACACCGGTACTGAACCCCCGCGACCGTGAATCGACCGGCTCGTCGCCAACGATACCGAAGTCACTGCCCTGGTTGGCGATGCTGACCGAGTCTTGTAGTCCCAGCGGATACCTGCTGTAGCGCTTGTAGAATCCTTCAACGGTGATACGCCCATTGGTTTTGTTTTGATATTCGAGACCTGCGACCACATGCTCCGAACGGATGTAGCGTACATTGGTGTTGGTCAAACGGCCTTCCGCATCGCGGAAACCGAGTATCGTATAGGCGGGACGCTGGTAGTAGATGCCGGTGTTGGCATTGAAGCTGAATCGTTCGCCGAGTGATTTTGAAAGGGAGAACCTGGGTGAGAACTGCTCCAGCGGGTTTTTCATTTCGTTCCCGAATGTGTTTCCGTCGAACCGAGTACCAAGCGAGAGGACGAGGCCCGCTCCTCCGAATGTTTTGCTTACTTGGGCAAATGCACCGTAAAGAAAAAAGTCGAGTTCGGATTGGTAAACGACATGGCCGATGAAGGGGATTTGGTTGTAGGTATCGTTAGTGTAAAGGCTTTGCTGCAGGTTGACGCCCGAATTGATTTTCCAGGATCCCCTCAAGGCGGTGTTCTCGACACGTACCTTGTTTTCGATTTCCTCCGATCGGTACTTTAAAATCTTGTTGCTCTCATTCGAATCATCGTTGTTTCGGTATTTCACCGCTTCGTTGTTGAGATGGTTTCGGCTGAGTACATAGGTCGTAAAGCTTCTTTCGGAATACCGTTTGTAAGAACCGCCCACGGTATAGTTCCATTGTGAGTTCTGGGGAATATTGCCAAGTATATAGCGTTGAGCTTCTGTTTCGTTTGCAGAGGTGTTTAACGAAACCACGTCGTATGCACCTAATGCCAGTACGTTGAACTCCTGTTTATTGTCGGGTTTGTATTTGTATTTGAGTTGAAAGTCGTTGTATGTGGGCAGGAACGGAAGTTCAAGAGCTGCGAAGAGGAACTGCAGATACGACCTTCTGTAAGAGGCGATGTAAGTGGCTTTGTCTCCGGCCGGTCCTTCGATGGTGGTGGCCAGGTCGGTGGCGCCCAAGGCGAATGAGGCACCTGTTTTGTCTGATCGGCCGTCTTTGAATTTGATGTCCATCACCGAAGACAATGCGTCGCCACGGTTGGCCGGGAAAGCGCCGGAGTAAAAGTCTACCTCGTTGATGAAATCGACATTCAGCAAGCCGACAGGGCCACCGGAAGCTCCCTGAGTGGCGAAGTGGTTGATGTTGGGAATCTCAATTCCGTCCAGGTAGAATCGATTCTCGTTGGGTGATCCGCCCCGGACAATGATATCGTTCCGGAAGGTGGGGGGTGAGGCGACGCCGGGAAGCGATTGGATGATCCGGCTGATGTCGCGGTTGCCGCCCGGATTGCGCTTGATCTCCGCAGTGCCGATGGAACGCATGGACAGTGGGCTTTCCTCCTTGCGGACAAAAGGCTGAGCACTGATGGTGACCTCTCCCAGGTTTTTTTGATCGGGCTCCATGGCAACGTCCACACGCGTAACCCGTTCAGGTTTCAGCTGGATCTCGAAAAGGAATGTGGTCTTGAATCCGCTCATGATCACTTCCAGGTTGTAAAACCCGGGTTGAGGTGCAGTGATCTTGAAACGACCTGCCGAATCTGCCGTGGTAGGATAAGCGGACCGTGCGTCTTTCAGTACGGCTACGGCGAACGGGATGCTCTCGTTGTTGATGGAATTGAACACCCTGCCCTCTAAAGTGGATTCCTGTGCGTAGGCCCCGGAAAGACTACCGATAAGTAAGAGGGTGATTAAAACGTATTTCGACATAAATAAATTAACAAAAAAGTGATTTATTGGTTTTGGTTTTCCCCTTAATAAATCCGGTTTTTCCGTTCAACTTCCGGGGATATGACTACGACCGGTAGGATGGCCTTACCTATGTTTGTAAAATGGAATCTCCAGAAGTGATCATATTGCCCAACGGCTTGCAGGTACTGTTGGTCAAGGGTCCCGGTAACGGTGTCGCCCATTGTGGGTTGTTGATCGGTGCAGGAACGCGTGAAGAGGACAAAGGGAAGGAAGGATTGGCTCATTTCATTGAACATTGCCTGTTCAAGGGTACAAAGCGCCGCAAGTCCTATCATATCCTGAATCGATTGGAATGCGTAGGAGGCGAGTTGAATGCCTACACGACAAAGGAGGAAACGTGCTTACATGCCTCTGTCATGGAGAAGCACCTCGACCGCGCCTTGGAGCTGATCAGCGATATCGCCTTTCACTCCACGTTCCCCCTGCGTGAGATTGAGAAAGAGAAGGATGTGATTGTGGATGAAATCCACTCGTACGAAGATGCTCCCTACGAGCAGATTTTCGATGATTTTGAAGGGTTGCTTTTTCGCGGTCATCCGCTCGGACATCCCATTCTTGGATTCGAGCAGTCGGTACGTTCTTTTCGTCAGAAGGATTTGAGGGAATATACCAATACCCATTATGTGACCGGGAAGATGGTGCTGGCGGTCAGTTCCGGACTTGAGAAAAGGGAGGTGCTAAAGCGGATTGAAAATCACTTCGGTGCTTTGCGTAAGAAGAACACTGTGACTTCCCGCAAGCCGGCCCTGCGTTACCGGGCTTCTGAACAGGAAGTCGCCAAGCAGACCTCCCAGCTTCACCACATCAGTGGTCGTCCTGCCTACGGCTTACGTCATCCGGATCGCTACGGGATGATTCTATTGAACAACCTTCTTGGTGGTCCGGGGATGAATTCACTACTGAACCTCAATATCCGGGAACGTTACGGCTACGCCTATACGGTGGAGTCCGGTTACCATACCTATACCGACGGAGGCATTTTTCATGTCTACTTCGCTACAGACCCGAAGCATCACAAGAAAACTCTTGATTTGGTCAGCAAGGAACTGAACAAGCTGGCCGAAAAACCGATCAGCGAAACCCGGATACGGCAGTACAAAGAGCAATTGATCGGTCAGATCCGCCTTGCTCAGGAAAATCGTCTTAGTGTTCTTTTGGCCATGTCTAAAAGCCAGCTAAACCTGGGTCATGTCATCCCTCTTGAGGAGATTTTCGCCCGTATTCAGTCTGTGACCACCGCCGACTTGAAGCGTATCGCCCGGGAGATGTTTGACCCTGCAGGCACGTCCACCCTGACTTATATGCCCTCTTGAACTGTTCAACGGATTTTGCTTTCGTATATTTGGACAAATGAAGGTCACTCGTCTCCTTTTGTTTGCCTTTCCCTTGTTTATCCTGGCATCTTGCACCAAGGAGGATAAGTTCAGTGAAATCCCGTCGGTCACCTTTGATGGATTCATCAAGTATGCTGATGCAGCCGGTAAGGATACGGCCGTGGACTTCCTATTCACCTTGCGCGATGGCGACGGCGACATCGGGTTCAGGGAAAACGAATTTGATAACAGCTGTGGCGCTGATAACTTTAACCTGTATCTGGCTTACGAGGAAAAAACCGGAATCACTTATCGCCCCAAGAAGCTTTGGCTTGAAGTGGTGGAGGTGACTACGAACTGTGACACTTTGGTTTATTTTGACAGCGTTCAGGTGAAGTTCAATCAGCGTATGCAATCCATCGAACCCCAGGGAAATACCAAAAGTATCGAAGCAGAAGTGCGGTACAGGATGGATTTCGCCAGTGCTCTTGTTCTATTAAGCAATGCAGGTAGGTTCGAGTTTTACATTCGCGATCGGGCCGGAAACAGAAGCGCCAAGGCGTACTCTTCCGACCTGCTTTTGGTGCGTTGATGGCCTTTTCTAAGGATTGAATACGAACCCGGTTGGCGCAATTCCCGCAGGAAGAGAATCGATCAAAGAACCGTTGGGGTTGAATCGCACTACGTGTGTGTTTGAGCTGAAGGAGGCCTTTCCCCCGTAGATGTTCTTGGTCTGAGGATGAATTCCAAGCGAGTAGAATTCGCGTTCAACCAGAGTGGTTGGTCCCTGACTCCAGTCCTGGGCGTCTATCCATTGTATTTTTCCGGTATAATACCATGAGCCATTCAGGAAGTAAATGCGGTTATCCGACAACTGAAGGTGAAGTGGGTGTTCGTCGTAAGCGAAATCATAGCTTGCTTCGACTTGCATGGTGACAGGATCGATGCGCAGGAGCTTACCGCCGGCATCGTCCGGTGTGGGAGTGTAGTCGTCGCCCAGGCTACCCCGGCAAAGGACCAGGATCTTGCCATTGCTGTCCTTTGTGATGTATGCGGGATTCACCCCTGTTGCAATGGTCGAGACCAATTGTAAACTGACGGCATCGATGACCGAGATACTGCTGTCTGTGATGAAACCGCCACTGTTGCTTACAAAGATCTTTCCGTTACTGAGCACCATTTGCTCAGGACCATTACCACAGTCCGTCGAGTCCTCAACTGACAATGAGTTCAGGTTTACTTTGAATAATTGATTGCTGTACCAGTCGCTAACGACAGCATGCGATGAATCAATCACCAGAAGATACCGAGGACTCCTGATGCCTGATATCGTGCCGATCCTTTTGAAGGATTCGGTGTCCACGACTTCGATTTTTTGAGAGTTGTTTACACACAGGTAACCTTTTCCTGCGTGCAAGGTCATCGATTGCAGGACATCGCCAAGGGGCAGTGCATTTGCTTCATAGTAGAGATTACGCACAGCGGCACTGCCTGAAGAGGGGTAATAGGAAACTTCAGCATTGCCCGCCTGGAAGGCTCCTTCGTTCAGGCAGAAAACGCCTTTCAAACCGGGGTCAACCGGTGTGTTTTCGTATTTCTTTTCTTTCTCACAAGAGGTCAATACAAAGCCAAAAAGGCTTGCAGCAAGGATGATGGGGAAGTTGTATTTCATGGTCGTCTATTTTAAAATCAACCATGAGCCCACGGGAATCCGTCGAACGTGCGAATGTTCGTATCGAAACGTCAGGATTGTTCGATACCCACATCTGCGAAGATCACCTTTCCTCCGAAGGGAGCTCATGTACGCCAGGGCAGGTATTCTGACTCACAGGTTCCGGAGGCCTTCCCATGCTCGGGGCACAGTGGCTTTTCTCCCGGTCTTTCGCAAGATTTGAAAGACCCTGTTCACAGCAGCGGGGACTGTTGCCGGTTTGCACGGCATTCCCTTTTCATTCCCGGGTAAAGACTACCCGGAAAACCGTTGGCCTGACCAAAATAGGCAAAACAAACTTAGGCGATGGATTGAAGCAATCGATCAACAGTGCCGTCAACACCGGTGTTGACAGGAAAAGTAAAACGGCCGGCAGGTGCATCCTTTAAAAGTACTGCCCTGGTATTAAGTTCGTTTTGTCTGATGACCATTAACGGATTAGACTCATGTAAAGACGCCAGGTATTCCTGTTCGGTTTGACCCGGGGTTGGAATACATATCGCTGATTTTCCCAATGCGCACAGGTCCATCAATGTGGAATACCCCGGTCGCAAAATCAACAATCGACTATTCCTCAGCCGGGTTGTCATTTTTTGAGTGTCCAGGTGGTTCACGATGCGCATCATGTGATCTTGTGCCTCATTCTTGTTCTCCTGTGGCTTTCCGGTGATGAGTAAGGATGGACAGGGTTGAATCACAAGCAGGGCGCGCAGTTGATTCTCCAGTGTAGATCGATGGGGTTCTGGTCCGGAAACAACTGCGGTGATCTCAGGTTCATCTGAAACAGTCTCCGATTGGAATTGGTTGAATCTGGACAACAGTCCGATGTACCTTGTTCGCTCGGGAATGACTTGGGGATGAGAAAGTATGCCGGCAAGTCCTGGGGGGGCTTCCAAATCAGGAACCCATATTTCCCGGAAAGGAGAGAAAAGCTGTCTATAAAGGCGGTTAAAAAGGTTCTGCAAACCGGATAGGCCGGAAGGCAATAGAACCTGCAGCTGATGGCAAATTAAAAAGGAGGGGATGTCTTTCACCCAAGCACCATAGCGGTTGTCACTGACAATAGCGTCAGGCTTTATTTTTTTCGACAGGGCGATGAAGGCACGGTGTTCTTTACGTATGCTGAAGTTGATTCGGATAGCCTGGAAGAACATCCAGAATTGGTTTAGGCGAGCGTTGGGATACCGCACTTGAATCCCTTCCACGGTGTGGGATTCAAGTTGAGGGAATTCCTGTTTGAGCAGTTCCAAAGAAGAACCCTCCCCCGCAAGCGTTACACGTGCACCGTTTCGGATGAGTGCCCGAATCAAGGGAATACTGCGTGTGGCATGACCAAGTCCCCAATCGAGCACGGTGAAAAGGATGTGCGGTCGTCTATCGGACATTCTTCAAAGGTAGTTTTTTGTCAGGTCTGCGTGCTGACCTACCTTCGCACTCCTTATCGTTCCATGGCCAAGAAAAAACTACAGCGATTTGATGAGCTCATGGGATTTGAGCGCACTTTCCAATTCCCATATCCATTGGTGCACACTGAGCACGGCATGCGTGGGAATTGGCGAAAGAGGGTGTTCAACAATTCCAATCCCTTAGTACTGGAGCTCGGTTGTGGTCGAGGTGAATATACTGTCGGTCTCGCCAAGGCATTCCCTGAAACGAATTTCGTAGGCGTTGATGTCAAAGGCGCACGGCTATGGAGAGGGGCGAAGACAATCAACGAGGAAAATATGCTCAATGCGGCGTTCCTGCGAGTTCGCATCGAATGGGTACCGGAGTTTTTTGAAGCAGGCGAGGTGGACGAAATCTGGGTTACCTTTCCCGATCCTCAGCCTCAACTGTCGCGTGAAAATTTACGCTTGACCAATCCAAGTTTCTTGAGCTTGTACCGCCGGTTGACCGCTAATGGAGGTTGTTTTCATCTGAAAACCGACAATGCCGGATTGTTCGAATACACAGTTGAAACACTTTCTGCATTCCCAGGGCAGTTCGAAGTTTGCACGCGTGATCTGTACAGAGAGCCACCGGACAACTTTGATCTGACCATCCAAACCACTTACGAAAAACGTTTTTTAGCCGAGGGTGTCCCGATCAAATACCTGCGTTTCCGCTGGTCTTGATCGTGGTCTCCGCTGGCTTCAACTGATGAATCCGTACCTTTGGAAAAAGCATATCTGCTATGAAACGCAATCTTATCATTCTGGGGGTCGTTCTTGTCGTCCTGTTCTTCTTCTACCGCCTATTCGTCGGTACTTACAATGGTCTGGTCGAACGCGAAGTCGCCGTTGAAAATGCCTGGTCGCAGGTTGAAAACGTCTATCAGCGGCGTCTTGACCTGATTCCGAATCTGGTGAACACCGTCAAGGGCGCCGCCGAGTTCGAGAAATCCACACTTACGGCTGTTATTGAAGCCAGGGCCAGTGCCACCCAGGTGAAGCTCGACCCGAAAAATCTGACTGCCGAAGAATTGGGCCGTTTCCAGCAGGCTCAAGGGCAACTCAGTTCCGCACTTGGTCGGTTGTTGGTTTCCGTAGAACAATATCCTCAGCTGAAGGCGAATCAGAACTTTCTTGAGCTGCAGGCTCAGCTGGAGGGCTCTGAAAACCGGATTACCGTCGAAAGACAGAAATTCAATGATATTGTTCAGGAATACAATTCCTATCTGCGCAAGTTTCCACAGGTGCTGATAGCGGGATTGTACGGTTTTCAGGCCAAGGCGTTCTTCAAGGCTACCGAAGGTGCGAATACGGCGCCGAAAGTGGAATTCTGATTGCTGATGAAGGCTCCTGCACTTTTTACAACGGAGGATCGCGAACGGATCGGCGAGGCCGTCCGTGTTGCCGAAACCAACACATCGGGAGAGATTCGTGTGTTCATCGACGACCGTTGTGGAGAAGATCCTTTGGAGAAAGCGGCATTCCTTTTCCAAAAACTGAATATGGCGGTTACTGCGGAGCGTAATGGTGTACTCATCTACGTTGCCATGCAGGATCACCGGCTGGCGATTTACGGTGACACGGGAATTCACGAAAGACTGCCCGCTGATTTTTGGCAGGAGACAGTTCAAGGCATGGCCAACCGATTCAAGGATGGCCGCATTGTGGATGGATTGGTCTGGGCGGTTTCGGAAGTCGGCAGGCGACTCTCGGTGCATTTTCCGGCGACATCCCATAATCCCGACGAGTTATCAAATGATATCACCTTTGGAGGAGAAGATGCATGAGAAAGTTTGTGGCATTTTTCTTCTTGTTATTGTCGCTGACAGGATGGAGCTCGGCGGGCATACCGCCGGTACCTGATCCTCCCCGGCTCGTCAATGATTTTACCGGTACGCTTACCGGGGAGCAAATAAATGGTCTGGAAGAAAGCCTGCTTCGTTATCACGACACCACTTCCACCCAGATCACGGTGGTTGTCGTTTCCACTACCGAAGGAATGGATCCTGCTCAATATGCCTATGAGCTTGGTGAATCGTGGGGAGTAGGGCAGAGCAAATACAATAACGGTGTGGTTTTCCTGATCGCAAAGGAAGACCGGGCAGTTGAAATTGCCACAGGTTACGGAGTAGAAGGTGCTTTGCCGGATGCGCTATGCAAACGGATCATTGAAAATGAAATCATCCCCCGGTTCCGTAATAATGATTTTTATGGAGGGATCAGCAATGGGGTTCAATCCATCATGGATGCGATCGGCGGGGAATACGTTGAAAAAACTTCACGTCGTAACAATGCCGATGCCCCCTCTCCGTTGGCGATAGTCCTGATCGTTCTTTTCATCGGCCTATTTCTCGTATTAAAGGTTTTTTCGGTCAGGCGATATGCGCATCTCAACAACATTCCCTTTTGGGTGGCGTGGAGTATCATCAATGCAGCTTCAAATCGAAATAGCCGTCGTAGTTATGGCGGCGGATTTGGTGGCGGCGGCTTCGGGGGTGGAGGAGGTTTCGGCGGTTTCGGTGGTGGAAGTTTTGGAGGAGGCGGTGCAGGTGGACGATGGTAGATGCCATCACTTGGGTAACATCACCCGGAATACTGTTTCTTCAGGTCGGTCCAGCAGTTCAAGTTGACCTCCGTAAGCGGCGAGAATCTGGTGACTGATGCTGAGTCCGAGCCCAACCCCCTGACCTGTGGGTCGGGTAGTATAGAACGGGTGGAATACTTTTTCACGGGATTCTTCCGGTATGCCAATTCCGTTGTCCGATACTTCTATTGCAATCCCCTTTTCGATTTTTGAAGTATTGATGTGTACAAGGCCCTCGAAGGACTCGTCTGTTTTCTTCCGGTCCAGGATGGCAGTGGCGGCATTGCGAAGCAGGTTGATCATCACCCTGAATAAGTCGGCGTATACCGCGTTCACATTTGTAGTCGGGTCGTTTGCGTGTAGCTCAAAACGAATATCCATCGCTCCGGATTTGCTCAATGTTTGTTTGGTGACATTCACTGCGTCTTCAATCAGGGATTGAAGTTGGATATCTTGTTTGTCTTTCCCCGCTGATGAAGCATGCTCAGCCATGCTTTTGACAATATCCACTGCCCGAAGACCATGTTGCGATATCCGCTCCAGGTTGTCTTTCAGGTCGTTCATGGTAGCATTGTCCAGTCCTTTTTCAAGTAGCTCTTCCTTCACTTCTTCCAACAATTCCTTGGAGAGGTTGGCGAAGTTGTTTACGAAATTCAAGGGGTTGAGCAATTCGTGTGCTATTCCGCTGGTGACCTGACCCAAAGAAGCCATTTTCTCTTGGTGAATGAGCAGGTATTGGGCTTGTTGCAATTCGTTCAAGGCGGCTTCAAGCTCCTGAGATTTCTTTTCAACCTTTTTCTTCTCTTCAACGATCTGACGCGTCCGTAATTCCACAAGCTCTTGCAGTTTCTGCTCCCGGTTTTTGAATTCGGTGACCACTGCATTGTTCTGATTACGCAGACGGTTGATGAGTTCCTTCATCAGCATCCTGTTGATGGAAGGATAGGTCACCAAAAGGCTGTAAAAGTCCTTTTCTCCGATTCGAAGCACGATGGCGTCGGTAGAGGCCGATACTGATGCAGAACGGGGCGAGTTGTCTATCAGTGACGCTTCGCCGAAGTATTCACACACACCAAGTTCAGCGAAGGTGATGGGCCCTTCGTGAACGCGAAGGGTGCCTTCTTCAATGATATACATGCTCTCGCCCGGATCATCTTTTCGAAAAAGGGGTTCTCCTGCTTTCAGGTGGATGCGCTCAATCGCCATCGCCACATGCTTGAGCAGGATCGGCTCGGCATTTTGGAACAGGGAAGTGTTTTCGAGCGTATGGATGATGTTTCGACGTTCGTCAGGTAACGGCTGCGCTTCCGGATGCCTTGTGTTGGTCTTGCTGAAAAGTCCACCGGCTTCCTGCAGGAGTGCTTTGATCTCTTCCAGGTTCTCGTGTTTCCCTTTGTTGCGTAAGCGGTAGGCCGAATCGGTATAATAGATATGTCGTTCGAGGAAGTCCTTTTCAATCAGGTGCCATTCAACGAGCTTGATGGATTTCCCATGCTGGAAAAGTTCTTCGCGGAGCCGTTGCGAGATCGAGAAGAAATCGTGTCGGCCGATATAATCCAGATCGGCATCACGCAGGATCTTTTGCAAGAGTCCCTCCGGTTGCTTGGTGATGTCAGTTGCAAGGATAAGCTCAGTGACCACCTTGATCTGTGCCGGACTGTAACCGAATCCTGGTAACCATTTTTCCGCAAATGCCGCTCCGATCGGTTCGTTTCGCTTGTACTGTTCTGCGAAGCCCGTGTCGTGGATCAGGGCGGCCGTCCTGATCAATATCGTTTGCTCTTCATCAACTTTTTCGAGTTCACAAAGACGCATGGCCGCTTCCATTACATCCCGTGTGTGTTCGGCATTGTGATAATGAAGCTGTGGAGATAGCTTTGACTTCAAAAAGTCAAAAACGAACAGTTCGGCAGCTTGATAATTCATGGGTCGGGGTATTGATACCTAAGTAAAGGTAATCGAAAAAACAAAGTCTTGTGTAACCCGGTAATTATCTCCGGATGGAGCCTTCCTGCTGTTTGGTTTCCAGCTGAATTCCCAGTTCCCGGCTGATTTTCAGAGTGTGCAGCAAGACCTCTGCACGGCTGGCCGCGAACGCTTCGTAATCTGTATGGAGTATGAAATAGTGGCAATGAAGTTCGATGCCTGAGTCGCCCAGGCGTTCGATTCTGACAACCGGTGAGGGGTCCTTGGATACATCCTCACGGGTAGCGAGATAGGACTTTAAATGGGAACAAAGCATCTCCGTTTCGTTTGCACCGGTAGAGTACTGAATGGTGATGGGATAAGCCGCACGGATCATCTGACGGAGGCTGATGTTCTCCACTTCCATGTCGATCATTTTCTTGTTTGGAACGGTGATGATCGTTTTTTCCTGGGTTCTGATCTGTGTACTGCGAAACCCGATGCGTTCCACTCTGCCCATTGAAGTGCCGACCCTGACCTGGTCACCTACGGCGAATGGTTTGTCAAGGAAAATGGTGAAGGAGCCCAAAAGGTTCTCAATGGTGTCTTTGGCTGCCAGTGCGATCGCAATGCCACCTATTCCGAGTCCGGCAATCAGCGATGCTACATTCACCTCGAGTATTGATCCCAGCGCAATGAAAATGGAGAACAATGCGACGATGAATTTCAATGAGTCCTTGACAAAGGGGATGAGCTGGTCGTCGGCAGTGGAGGTGGTTCTTTGTGCTCGGGTAAGGAGTACAAGACCGAAAAAATCGACGATGCGCAACACCATCCAGGTGACCGAGGCATGAATCGAGACCTGGAAAGTCCTCCAGATAAACATGCGCAGCCCGAAGGTGTTCTCGTCGGGCAACTTCCATTCGGTCGGGTAGTGCAGTTGTTTGGCGGCTACATAAACCGTGACCAATAGGATCAGGATTCCGGAAGGTTTCTTGAGAAGGTTACGCAGTTCAGCTACATGAACCCCTTCTACATTTTTCCGGATGATGCTGTATAAAAGATTCGAAAGCTGGTTCGCAACGAAGCGCTTCAATACAAAACCGGCAAGGAGAATGCCTGAAAAGCGGAGAATATTTTCCCAGCTATTATCAAGTACTGTTTCCTGCAGCCAATCGGTATTCATGAATCAGCGGTGGAAAATGATTCGGCCGAATCTGTTTCGCGAATAGTCAGTTGCTTCAGCGCATGTTCATAGGCTACAGCCGTGATGTTGGCAATTTTAAGACCATCTTCCATCAACAGGTCGAGGGCTCCGTGAATCGTCTGTGCTACGTCGTTGAAAATGTCCTCTGCAGCGGTGCCCTCCGGATTACTCATCAGATAAGCGAATACACGTGCCATTCCGCAGTTTGAAATGAAATCCGGAATGACGGCCAGATGTCTGTCGGCGTATTGGGCGATGGGTCCATAGAAAATTTCCGGATCGGCAAATGGTACATTGGCTCCGCACGCCACCACCTTGAGTCCGTAACGGATCAGGTTTTGTAGCTGGTCCTGTTTAACAAGGCGTGAGGCGGCAGCAGGGATGAAGATGTCGGCAGATTGCTGCCAGAAGTTCTTATCGACATCGGGATCGAGTTCGAATCCTTCAAAAAGATTCATCGTCCGGGAGATGAACAATCTGCAAATCTCGTCGTGTGTGAATCCGCCGTGCCTGATTATACCCCCCGCTTTGTCCTGAATGCCGGTAATCAGGGCGCCGGCCTGGGAGAGGTAATATCCGGCGGCGGCTCCGACATTGCCCCAGCCTTGGATCAGGACTTTCTTTCCTTGAACGGATTCTCCCTGAAGCTTGTAGTAATGAATCACCGACTCGGCCACTCCGTATCCGGTGATCATATCGGCGACGCGGTACATGGTGCCGTGGGGAACGAAACGAGGGTCGTCCACTACCAGGCTTACACCTTCTCGCAGCTTGCGGATCCGGCTTTCGCGGTCAGTCCCCTCACTTTTAAAATGACCGTTCACCACGCCTTCTTGTGGATGAAGAAGACCCATTCCCGCTGTTATGGGAATGACCTCGTGGATTTCGTCCACAAACAAGTCTCCACCTGTGCCATAGTAGTGTTTGAGGATCGGCAAAGCCACCTTGAACCAGCGTTCAAGTACCTCGGCCTTGCGGGGGTCGGTCGGGTCGAAATTGATGCCCGATTTGGCGCCACCGATGGCAGGTCCGGCCACGGTAAACTTGATTTCCATGGTTTTGGCCAATGACTCTACTTCCCGTCGGTCGAGGCCTTTGCGCATCCGTGTTCCACCACCGGCCGCACCTCCGCGAAGGGAGTTGATGACGATCCAGCCCTGTGCACCCGTGTGCACATCGTTCCATTCAAATACGATTTCCGGCTTCTGTTCTTCGAAACGCTTTAGCAAGTCGAGCATAAACGCATGAGGGATTTGAACTGCAAAGGAACCGTTTTTTCAGTCTCGAAGGTTGTTCTAAAGCCCCGGTAGCTTGTAAAGGATTTGTTTTTGGCTTCCGATGTCGCGGATCAGGTTTTTGCAAAGTCGCGGGTCTCCCCAATTTCTACTCTCCAAAAGATGCGGGTAATAGCGATTCATCCCCAACAGGTAAATGCCGCCGTCGGGCCGTGGGCCGATGCAGCAATCCATCAAACGAAGGCTTAGAAAGGCTTCTTCCAGCTGCTGTTTGCCCAGTAGGGTTGGACAGCAGAAAAGTCCCGCCACCTTTCGGGCGCCACCTTCGAATGCAATCGCAAATTCATCCGAAATGGTTTGGCTCAGGCTCGTATTCAGGCCGGATTCGTCAGGCCAACTCCGATTCGGATTGCTGTTTTGGATATGTATCACAGAGCAGTTGGCTCCGATCTCCTCAACAAGTAGTCCGATTTTATCCAATGATGAGCGATCGTCCTCGTTAAAGCAGTCTCCTGAAGCGTGGAATCCTGTGAACAGCAACAAATGGCCTTGACGGAAGTAGTCGTTCATGTTCGTGCGATGAGTTGGTTGAAGAGTGCCGACAGAGTGGCATCGGCCTTCCCGGCTACGGCGATGATCTCTTCCAAGGTCACCGGATGGAGATTGTCAGGGTCGCACTCGTCTGTCAGTACTGAAACGGCCAGACAGCGAATGCCGCGCCTTATCGCCGCTGTAGCTTCCGGCACGGTGCTCATACCAACGGCGTCCATGCCGTGATTGATCAGGTAGCGGTATTCCGCCCTGGTCTCGAGCATGGGACCGGTTACGGCCACATAGCTACCACGGTGAACTATGATTCCTTGTTCTGAAGCGATTTTCAGCAGTCCTTCTGCCAACTCATCATCAAAGTGAAGACTGCCTTGCTGCTCATCGAGAAATGGGCTGTCTTGCCAACTGAAGCCCCGGTCGATGACCATCAATTCCCCCTTTTTGAAGGAGGGGTTAAGGGAGCCTGCCGCATTGGAGATCAGAAGTGTTTCGACGCCCAAAGCACTCATCAATTCGATGGGAAAACAAATCTGCTCAGTGGTGTAACCCTCGTATCGGTGAAAACGCCCTTGCATGGCAATCACGCTCCTGTTTCCGACTTTTCCAAACAACAGCCTGCCGGGATGACTCTCGACCGTGCTGAGTGGAAAATGGGGTATTTCTGCGTAGGGGATTTCCCGTTGAACATCGATCATCGAGGCCAGTCGGTGTAGCCCGGTGCCCATGATAAGTCCGATGGAAGTGCCTTCCATCACGTGCTCTTTCAGGACGTTCAATGCTTGTTGCAGGTGTTCGTGCATCGGTGTAAAAATAGGAGATGGCGGATAAGGGAAGGGTGCGAAATGGGCTACCTTTGTTCCCAATCAAACCGGTATGATTCAATTAGCTTATATCCGAGAGCACAAAAACGAAGTGATCAGCAGGTTGTCCGTCAAGAACTTTGATGGCGAGGCTGTTGTGAACGAATTGGTCGAAACGGACGCTGAAAAGCGCAAGGTTCAGACCGAGCTGGAAACCCTGCTCGCAGAGCAAAACGCGCTGGCCAAACAGATCGGGGACCTGTTCAAGGCCGGCAAAAAAGCCGAGGCGGATGATCTGAAGAACCGCAGTGCGGCCATCAAAGACTCGACCAGATCGCTTGAGCTGAAACAAGCCGAGCTTGAGGAACGGGTTCAGGAAATTCTTCTACGGATGCCCAATCTGCCTTCACCGGCGGTACCTCCCGGAAAAACCGCGGAAGACAACGAGGTCGTTTTTTTAGATGAAAGTCACACCCCTCAATTGCCTGCCGATGCTTTGCCCCATTGGGAGCTTGCCGCCAAATACGACATCATCGATTTCGAACTGGGCAACAAGATCACCGGTGCAGGATTCCCGGTTTACAAGGGGCAGGGCGCAAAGCTACAACGCGCGCTCATCAATTTCTTCCTCGACCGGGCGGCGGATGCCGGTTATCAGGAAGTGCAACCTCCCATTCTGATCAATGCCGATTCCGGTTTTGGAACCGGGCAGTTGCCGGACAAGGAAGGGCAGATGTACCATGTGACCGTCGATGATCT
>JAULUX010000111.1:0-1864 GCA_032111385.1 Bacteroidia bacterium | reverse complement strand
TCGGATTCATATCGGTATCCGAGCCGAACCAGGCCACTAGACCCACCTCTTCAAACTTCTCTACATCGGCTCCCGTTTTCTCGTCTTTCTCGCGCTTGCTGGTCCGGGAAGCACCGGGATTGGTATAGGCCTTGGGCAATCCCGAAGCATCGACCTTGGATGAAGATTTGCTTTTTGTTGCAGCGGAAGGCTCTGTGGTTTGCGAGGGTTTTGATTCTGTCTTTGTAATGGTTTTCATTTCAGCAGGCTTCTCTTTGACCGGAGCAGGGGTAGCCACCGGCTCTGAAGCAGAGGGCAAAGCCACGATCAATTTCCGACCCAGGGCGATGTTGTTGGAGGTTAGCTTGTTCATGTCCTTCAAATCGTTAACGGACAAGTTGTATTTATTGGCAATACTAAACAACGTTTCGCCACGTTGAACGGTATGGATTTGCATGGCTCCGCTGGCGGATTTTGGCCGGACTTCCGTTTGGGGAGTTTCTTTGGCGGGTGTCTCCACCTGCACGGGAACAGCGTCCTCTTTCACTGGAGAAGGAGAAACCGTAGCATCGGTCGCGACGGGTTGTCCTTTCTCAGACAACGGGATATTGATGATCTGACCGATCTTCAATTCGTTGACTCCGGGATTTGCGCGCTGAAGGGTAGTGATTTCGATACCGTATTGTCTGGATACGCCCGACCAGGTTTCCTTGGGAAGCACTTTATGCAAACGAACTTTTTGACCATTGACTGTGCGTGTACGCAACGAGTCCGGAGCTTCCATGGATCCGGCGAATGCCGAATAAGCCATGAGACTGAAAACACCGGTAAAAACAAAACACTTCAACGTACGGATGACATTTCCTTTCATAACCTGATTCATATCTTTACGCAATGATAACCAACACCCTGTGCTAATGCCCCACCCTTTCCGTGGTGTTTTGAACACGCTAATGAACAGCGGGAACACCCTTTTTAGAACGGTTTTAGCCCTCTTGATGGTATATTCCGGCGGAATCTCCGGCCAAACCAATACCAAATTTACTGTTTTTCAATTCGATATAAAGGAAGAAATCGCCCCCGGCATTGCCAGGCAGACCTCCAGGGCTCTGGAAAAATCCATCGAATCCAAGGCCGACCTGGTCCTCATCCACATGAACACCTATGGTGGTTTGCTCGACGCTGCCGACAGCATTCGCACGGCCGTACTGAACCACCCCATTCCTGTCGTCGTTTTCATCGACAACAACGCCGCATCGGCCGGAGCCTTGATCTCCATCGCCTGCGACAGCATCTACATGCGTAAGGGCGGGAATATCGGTGCGGCCACTGTGGTCAATCAGGAGGCGGAGGCCCTTCCCGACAAGTACCAGAGCTATATGCGGAGCATGATGCGTTCTACCGCCGAAGCTACGGGGCGCGATCCTCAAATTGCAGAGGCCATGGTCGACCCACGGGTTTACATCGAAGGCGTAAATGACTCCGGCAAGGTACTCACCCTGACTGCCAGTGAAGCCATCCCCCTGGGCTATTGCAATGCGCTTGCGGAAGACATCAATGAGGTCCTCGGGCTTTATGGAGCTAAGGAGTACAATCTGATCCGTTTCGAACCTTCTTGGACCGATCGGCTTATCGGCTGGCTCATTCACCCTGCTGTCAGCGGTGTACTTATTCTGATCATGCTTGGTGGCTTGTATTACGAATTGCAACAACCCGGCATTGGATTCCCCCTTGCGCTGGCTGTAGCGGCTGCTGTGTTGTATTTCGCACCCTTGTATTTGGAAGGACTCGCTGCCAATTGGGAGATATTGGTCTCCATTTTAGGATTGGCCCTTCTGGCGGTTGAACTTTTCCTGTTGCCCGGATTCGGTGTAGCGGGGATTGC
>JAULUX010000110.1:0-5865 GCA_032111385.1 Bacteroidia bacterium | reverse complement strand
TTGAAGAAGGCAAGATCCGTGCGGAATACGCTGAATTTGACCTGCCTGATCTGGCCCGAGAGGTGGTGACCGATCTGCAACTCAATGCCAAGCCGGGACAACAGCTCACCTACTCCCACCAGGGCAGAAGTAATGTTGTTCTCGACCCGAAACTGCTGAAGAACATCTTGCTCAACCTGGTGAGCAATGCCATCAAGTTCACACCCGAAAATAAAAACGTCCATCTACGAACCAAGGCCTACGACCTGACCATCGGCATTGAAGTCGAAGACGAAGGCATCGGTATCAGCGATGACGACCAAAAGCATCTCTTCGAGCGTTTCTACCGTGGAAAGAATGCATTCAACATCCAGGGAACCGGACTCGGCCTTCACATCGTCGGAAACTACGTCGATCTGCTCAAAGGCCATATCAGCCTTAAGAGTGAATTAAACAAAGGAACACTCATCAAAATCACTTTCCCTCACCTCATCGCCTAACCCATGAACCCACGAACCATTTTACTCATTGAAGACAATGCCGATGTCCGCGAAAACACTGCGGAAATCCTTGAACTGGCCAATTACAAGGTGACTACGGCCCCTGACGGAAAAGAAGGGGTTGAATTGGCCCGCACCGAAAATCCCGACCTTATCATCTGCGATATTATGATGCCCGGCCTCGACGGTTTTGGGGTGCTTCATTTGCTCAGTAAGGATCCCAAGCTGGCTACGGTGCCCTTCATCTTCCTCACGGCGAAAGCTGAACGAAGCGACATGCGCAAGGGAATGGATCTCGGGGCAGACGACTACATCACCAAACCGTTTGAAAAGACAGAACTACTGAATGCCGTGGAGAGCCGTTTACGGAAATCCGATTTCCTTCACAAGGAATACGGTAAAGACATCGAGGGTCTCGGATCATTTATCAGTGACATTGCCGGTTCCACGGCGCTGAAAAGGTTCCTGGAAGGCAAGCGCAACAATCACTACAAGAAAAAGGAATCCGTTTATCTGGAAGGAAACTATCCCAGCGGCCTGTACTACGTCAACAAAGGGAAGGTCAAGATCTTCAAGACCCACGAGTACGGCAAGGAACTCATCACCGACCTGTTGAAAGAGGGGGACTTTTTCGGCTACATCGCTTTGCTGGAAGAAACACCGTACAATGAATCTGCCGAGGCTTTGGAGGATTCGGAGGTTACTTTTATTCCCAAAGAGGAATTCCAAAGCCTGGTATTCGGCAACGTGGCCGTTACCAAGAATTTCCTGAAAATCCTCACGAAAGGGGTGCTCGACAAGCAGGAAAGATTGCTCAAACTCGCCTACAGTTCAGTGAGGAAGCGTACCGCCGAGGCCTTGGTATTGCTCCAGGACAAATACAAGAACAAGGAATCTGAAAAGTTCGAAATGGCCATCGCCCGTGAAGACCTGGCCAACATCGTAGGCACCGCGACAGAATCACTGATTCGTACACTTAGTGATTTCAAGGAAGAAAAACTGATAGAGATCAAGGACGGAAAAATCCGAATCATCGACTCGATGAAATTGAAGAATCTGAAGGCCTAGGACAAGCCTATGGAAAAGCCCCTGACCGCAATAAACGTTCAGGGGCTTTTGTTTGATACAAGAATGATCCGAATCTACTTAACAGGATAAAATGACCGGTATCAATCAATACAAATCGGTGTCTTCGGGATTGGTTCGCTGCTCATTGATGCGCACGGAAAGTTCTGCACCCTCTTCATTTTGCTGACGCAATGTCCAGTTATCAGTAGCTGAGGTTTCCAGCCAAACATTTCCTGACTTCCTGAAGACCTGCGCCGAGAGTCCAAAATCATCAAAGAATTTCGCTTCGAGGTCACTCACCGTCATCGAATCGTTGATGACCAGAACACCTTCGCTTTTTTTCAGCCGACAATCCGAAACGATGCGGTTGTTATCGTGCAGCTGGTTCTTCGCCGAGGCCTCACCTATGGTGTGAGGAGCCTTGAAAAATTCGATTTTTAGAAAAGGAAACAAGGCATTAAAATCCTCCTGCAATTCGAAAAGGTGCCTGTTTTCACTTACGGAAATGCTTATTGATGTATTATTAGGATCTTGATGGTCTTGCATGGTGTACTCGCGCAATGAATGTGTAAATGGTGAAAGGCAATTATGCCTCTTACAACGTGCAAAAATGAGGTCTGGTTTATCTAATCCAAATGACTTTCATCAGTTTTAACAACGCATTGACAATTGTCGTCAAAATTTCATGTTGAATTCCATATAATGAGTGAATACACTCATTATAATCAAGTACACATAGATATGTCGTTGAATGTGTGTTCAGCGGGATTGGTTTGCACAGCCCCCTCCCACTCCTACTTATCAGCATGGATTCTAACGGTTAGAATACACCAAAATATTAACTGATCAAAGTCATTCGCTTGCCTGATTCAGGTAAGCAAGAAGAGCTATGATCGTTCATAACATTGCCTTCCACCGAAGAACACTGTTGTGAGTATTATCAGCAGCCTATATGGCCCTGTTCGGACTGGGCACCGTTCCGCTGATGCTTTTCATCTCCCTCTCGGGATCCATCATCAGTCTTTCAGCACGCCGATGGATCAACCGCCTAAGTCCGTATGTGGCCATAGCCATGGCTATTTTTCTCATCCATCGCGGTGTAAAAATGCACCGGGAACCTGAGTCCTGTTGCCAGAGAGAACAGCCATCGGCCTCACCAACACACTGACGGCTTGCGGATGCGCCTGTCGATCAATCGTCGAGGTGAGTCACCAGCAACGGGATATCCGTCTTATAGGCGACCCTTTTGGTGATGCTCGGGTTCGTAATCGATTTGATCAATCCCCGATGGTGCGTAGCCATCGCGAGGCAATCGGCCTTTTGATTTTTCAGGAAGAATGTGATTCCGTCGGCGATGTTCAGGTCGGTGCATACAAAGCCTTTCATTTTGGGATAATCCACGAACTGCCTGATGCGGTGAGTCACCCGCTCCAAATCACGCTCATCGTGGAAGAGACTGGTATTGTCCACATTCAGGAAAACCATTTCGGAATTAAAGGTCTGCGCAAACGAAACGATCCGGTTCGATGCGGCCAGGTTCTGATCACTGAGGTCGGTCGTATAAACGATTTTCTTAAAACCCGCATAGCGTGCTTTGGGTGGAACAAGCATCACATTGCAGGATGACTCCCGGAGTACACGTGAAGCATTGCTGCCGATCAGAAAACGTTGGATCTGGGTGGACGAAGTATTCGCCATGACGATCATATCCACCTTCTTCTCGATGGCGATCTCCAACGTCCTGGCTGAGGGAAGTCCTTGCTGGAGGATGAGTTCGAAACGTACCTCTTTGGCCTTTTCGAGGATTTTGGAGTAAAATTTCTTCAATTGTTTCAAAGCGGATTCACGCAAAGCTTCGTAATCGATGGCCACGCTGGCGATGGTGACATCGGTATAGATGACGGGAGTCTCGTAAGCGTGCATGAGCAGGATCTTCGCATTGAACTTACGTGCCAGCTCAACGGCATAATGAACCGCATTTTCGGAACTTTTGGAAAGATCGGTCGGACAAAGGATTGTTTTCATGGCTATCAGTTTGAGGGAATTGTTTCAATTGGAAGATGGTCCAGCCGGTGCTTTCGGTTCTTCATCAGGTTTTCGCTGTTCCATTCCACATTCTGCACCCAACTCTGTTTGCGGTATGAGCAGTCGCTCAATTGACACAGATTGCAGGGCAGCTGCTGGCAGGGATCGGTATGGACAAAAAGCTCAACATGGTGATTGAACTCCCGGTTTATTTTTTTTTCGAGCACCTTCACCTCATCGTGTGCCTGTTCGAGCGTGTAGAAAAACGGAAGTGTCAGATGGCAATCCACATGCAGGTACTGACCGAACTTCTGTAGCCGAAGGTTGTGTATGTCGATCCATGCGGGTGTACGTTCTTTTTGCAGGAAGTTGACCAGCCGTTCGATGGTAGCGAAATCCGCCTTGTCCATCAGCCGGTCGGAGCCTTCCCTTACGAGTTTGTATCCACTCCACATGATATGCAGGGCCAGCAAAACCGCAAGCAGGGGATCGATCCAATACCAGCCGGTTACTTTGTAAAGAACCAGACCTGCAATAAGTCCGATGCTTGTTATTGCATCTGAGCGAAGGTGAATGGCATCTGCCTTCAGCGACATCGAATCCAATCTTCTTCCCCTCCGCATCAAGAAAACACTCATTGCCCACATGGCCACCACGGACACCAATGTAAGCCACATGCCCAGGTCCACATTGCGGATGGCTCGGGGTTCAAAGAAATACGGTACAGCGTGGTAGATGATAAACGCCCCGGTTCCGAAGATCAGCACCCCCTCTACGGCCACTGCGAAGTACTCTACTTTACCATGTCCATAAGGATGATCCTCGTCCCGCAGCCGCGAGCCGTAAAGCAAACTGAACAAGGTGAACGAACTGGTAGCGATGTTTATGAAGGATTCGAGCGCGTCGCTCAATATCGCTTGTGAGCCTGAATAGGAATAGGCCAGAAACTTGACCCCCATAATGACCACGGTGAGCACCAACACCAATCGGATGGCGGATACCTTGGGTCGAATCTCAATGGCCTGGCTTTTTCGCATCAGCTGAATTACAGGCCTTGGCCATTCAAGGACGTTTGGTTATTCATATTTCTTATCAGTGCTGAAGGAAATAGTCCAGACTGAATACATCATTGAGCGGACCGATCAATAATAAAGCGATGATCAGGAGGAAACGGGTCATCACATGCCGGGTGTCCCACATCGGATTCACCATGCTCATCCCGGCAGCAGCGATTATCAAGTCGATGCCCATCAACGGAATGACGACAGGTTGAAACAACCCTACCAAAAGAAGTGCGCCGCCGATGAGTTCCACATAAGAAGTAAAAAACACGAAGATCCTGATAAGCGGTTCGGGCATATTTCTTTCCCGGTAGCTGGGGGAAACAGTGCGCATCACCTCCTCAAGGCCAAGCCGGAAAACCTTATCATACCCCTGGAAGAAAAAAAGCAAGCCGGCCATGAGCCTGACCAGCAACCTTGCAAGTGCAACGGGTTCAAACAGTGCGTCCATAAGCGTGTTCAGTTTCCGACGAAATTACGAATTGCCCATTCATGCTTCCAGAAAAAAGGCTGCACACATTGGCGCAGCCTTTTAACACTAAACCTGCAAAAAAATACACTACGAAACTGTAATCTTACGTGCTGACTGCGACTCCGATACCGTCTTTTTGGGAAGATCCACTCTCAACAGGCCGTCGGCATAGGTAGCTTTGATCTTTTCCTGATCAATCGATTCCGGAAGTTGGAAAGAGCGGCTAAAAGAAGTGTAATTGTATTCGCGACGTGAGTAATCCTTTTCTTCGGACTTGGTTTCGGTCTCCTTTTCGGACGAAATGGTGATCATATCACCGTCAACCTTGATCTTGAAATCTTCCTTCTTCAATCCCGGTGCCGCCAGTTCTACCATGTACGAACCATTGGTTTCCGCAATATTGGCTGCTGGAATGGTATCAACCATGTCCTTTCCGAAGATGTCCGCCCAATCGCGTTTGAAATAAGGATCAAAAAAATTGCTGAGAGTGGCCGGCTTGATCCTACCGGTGTTGGTTTTTAAAAGCGTGCTCATTGTGTTGGGTTGTTTGAGTTTGATAGGGCAAAGCTCAGCACAACGGATCCCTAAAAAAATGACCACGCTCGGCCCGGTGACTGATCTTCGTCAAGGATGGTCCTCAATACAATCAAAACGGGATCTGTTGCCACATTTGTCTTCGAGCACAATCGATATCAGGTTCGGACCAGCCGATGCCGGATCCGGTTTCCATCTCAACCTTCCGGATTTGGCATCGAATTCG
>JAULUX010000109.1:0-15326 GCA_032111385.1 Bacteroidia bacterium | reverse complement strand
CCCTTCCGGCATCCTGGAAGAGCGGAAAGACAGAGCCGTGACACGCATGCAGGCCATGCTCAGGTTTCTGAATGACAGGCATCAGTGCCGCAGTGTACTTCTTCTGTCTTATTTCGGTGAAAAAGACTTGAAAAGATGTGGCATTTGTGATGTCTGCAGGGAGAGGAACAGGCTGGAGATGAACGATCTTGAAGTGGAAGAGATCATCAACCGGATCCGAACGATCGTCGGGCAACAGCCTTTGTCCATCCGGGAAATCCTCGACCAATCGCCTGGCATCCCTACAGATAAGCTTCAAGCGGTGCTTCGGTGGATGCTCGACACTGGTGAACTGAATACCGATGCCATCGGACGAATCATTTTATTGGCAAGTGAATGACACCATTGCCAATCTCATTTTACCTCCGCGACGATGTGTTGCTTATCGCAAAAGAGCTTATCGGCAAGGTGATTGAAACGAACATCAACGGACAACGCACCAGCGGCATGATCATAGAAACAGAAGCCTATGCAGGAATTGATGATAAAGCATCACATGCCTACGGCGGGAGACGAACCAGGAGAAATGAGGCAATGTTTGGTACAGGAGGAAACGCCTATGTCTATCTCTGCTACGGATTGCATCACCTTTTCAATGTAGTGACCAACAAGAACGACGTTCCACATGCCGTGTTGATCCGAGGTGTACTGCCATTTCAAGGCATAGCGATCATGGAAGATCGAAGGAGGCTGAAAGCAACTCATCCACGGTTTAGTACGGGACCGGGCACGCTGACACAGGCTTTGGGAATTGGGATGCAGCACAATATGATCGGTCTGCAGGAGAATGAACTGACCATACGGGATTGTAATTTTATCATCGCAGAAGATGAGATCAAGACCACACCAAGGATCGGAGTGGATTACGCCGGAGAAGATGCGTTACTCCCCTATCGTTTCTTGTTGCATGGATCCTCTATCGATAGGCTTCGGGGTGCTTTGTCCGGGTTGGATGAAAATCGGTAGTTTTGAAGAAAGAGTTGGTTCATGGAGCTTTTCCACATCGGTTTTATCAGTATTCGTCTACTCGACATCATCGATATTTTACTGGTCGCATTCCTCTTTTTCAAGATTTACCAATTGCTCAAAGGGGGAGCTGCAATACAAGTCTTCTTCGGCATTGTAGCCATTTATGTCCTGTGGTGGCTGTTCGTCAAAATATTCAACATGCAGTTGCTGGGAGCGATCCTTGGCCAGTTCATGAGTGTGGGAGTGCTTGCGCTGATCATTGTATTTCAACAAGAGGTGAGACGTTTCCTGGTTTTTATAGGCAGTAGCGGAATCAGTGGGAAAAGCGGCCGGCTCATTCCCTGGAAATGGGAGGATCGCAAAACCACGCCACCCAACGTCATTCCGATTGTGAAGGCCTGTACGTCCATGTCGAAGAACAAGACCGGTGCGATCATCGTACTGGCACGCACCACCGACATGACCTTTTACGAGAGCACCGGCGACCTGATGGATGCAGATGTCTCCAAACGCCTGCTGGAAAGCATTTTTTTCAAGAATAGTCCACTCCACGACGGAGCGGTGATCATTAAAGACAATAAGATCAAAGCTGCACGCTGCGTGTTACCGGTGACGGACAACACCGAACTGCCCGCACACTACGGTATGCGTCACCGTGCCGCGCTTGGCATTACCGAGCAAAGCGATGCCATTTCCATCATCGTTTCGGAAGAGACCGGCTCAATCTCTATGGCCATTGAGGGCGAAATGCACTACGACATCACCCCAGAGGCGTTGGAGAAGATGCTGAGCGAGGAGATGTAGGCGTTGTCGGTTGTCCGTTGTCGGTTGCGGATAACCGGTCCCTGAGCTTGTGGTCCCTGAGCTTGTGGTCCCTGAGCTTGTCGAAGGGTCGAAGGGTCGAAGGGTCGAAGGGTCGAAGGGTCTGAGATACCCACGATTGCTATCGGAAGAATGGTAGTGGTTCGAAAGGCTCACCAACCAGATACAATCTGCTCACCAACCAGATACAATCTAGCTCACCAACCAGATACAATGTGCTCACCAACCAGATACAATCTACTCACCAACCAGATATAATCTAGCTCACCAACCAGATACAATCTTGCTCACCAAACAGATACAATCTTGAATTCGGCTACGATCAACCACCGCTCATTGATTCCACCGGTCCCTGAGCTTGTGGTCCCTGAGCTTGTGGTCCCTGAGCTTGTCGAAGGGTCGAAGGGTCGAAGGGTCGAAGGGTCGAAGGGTCGAAGGGCCGAAGATACCTTCGATTGCTATCGGAAGAATGGTAGTGGTTCGACAGGCTCACCAACCAGATACAATCTTGAATTCGGCTACGCTGAACTACTGCTCATTGATTCAATCGGTCCCTGTTCGAATCGAAGGGCGGTTGTTATTTTTTTCCGTTCAAGCGCTCGAATTGGCCGAGATAATAGGCGGCTTTATTCTCATCCCCCTTGTTGCGCCAGGTGATTCCGGCAAAATACCAGGCTTGCGCCTTGGAGGGATCTACAGCGATGCACTTGTCGAAATACTGTATGGCCTGGTCGAATTGACCCATCATGCCGTAACAACTGCCGAGATTCATCAACGCATCGGCATAATCCGGCTTGTATTCAACCGCTTTCTGAAAACGTTTGAAAGCCTCCTGTATGTTACCGGCCTCGAAATACACGGTAGCCGAATTGTTATAAACGACCGGATCGTAGGGATTGTAACGCAATGCCTCACTGTAATACTTCAATGCATTGTCCATGTACTTCTTCATGTTCAACGTATCGCCTGCATTACGGGCCAGTTGAGCCTGCCTGAAACTGATCACACCCAGCTGAGTCCATGCATCATGGAAAGAAGGGTAAAGCTCTGTCGCACGGTTCAAGTGCTTAAAAGCGGCCTTGACCACACTGTCGCGGCTTTCCATCGGAAATCCGGCAATGGTTTCCTCCTTGCCTAAGTAAAGCCCCTGGTAATACTGTACCCGTACACTGTTGGGTGCAGAGGTGAGTCCGCTGTAATACAACGTGCCGTTATCCTTCCAAACCGGATTCCGCGCAACAGTCAATCCCGAGTACACCAGCAGGATGGGCAAGGTGATTGAGATGACCATCGGACTGAAACGACCAGGCTTGTCGGTTATCGCCCATTTGCCGAGGGAGATCAACCAGGCAAGTGACAGTACGATACCGAACGAAGGCATATACATCAATCGCTCACCATAGTGGGTACCGATCAGCACGAAAATATTGGAGGATACACTAACCGTTACGAAGAAAAACAAAAGGGCAAAACTCCATCCTGTTCGTTTGGCAAGTCCCCAAAATGCCAAAACAAGCAGTCCGGTCAACACCACCGCTGATACGATAAAACGGAAAGACCCGGGTCCCTCGGGAGTGACCTGAGGGAAAGAGAGATCGAAGGTCAAAGGAAAGGGCACCAGCAATACCTGCAAATACCGACCAAGCATGGCGACGGCAGACGTAAAGCGAAGCAGAGGGTCCTTGGCGTATTGCAGCATATTGTCTGCAACCGATGGAGGACCGGGAGTAAACATGCCTTCGCTGTACAAAATCTGATGCCTGATCAGGAAGAACACCAAAGTTGGGATTAGTACTGGCCAGGAGGAGACAATGGCTTTCTTCCAGTCGAAATCCAAAGCAAACCAAAGCAGGAGCGGAAAGAGTGGCAGAAAGGTGATTGTACTTTCCTTACTCAGGAATGCCCCGAATAAGGTGAACGACCCCAGTATCAAAAACCGCTTCTTGTGTTCATTGTGATACCGGAAAAACAGATCCAGGCTTATGAAACCGAGCAGGAAGGACAGTATCTCATCAAGGCTTTTGATGTTCGCAACGACCTCGGTATGTACAGGATGAACGGCAAACAACATGGAGGCGATCAAAGCCATCAAAGGATGCGAGGGGAACCAACGGTTCAATGACCGGAAAATCACAAAACAGGTAATGGCAAACAGGATCACATTGATCCAGTGACCCGGAGCTGCACTATCGGGTGCAAGTTGCCAGCATATCGCAAATAGAGCCTTGGGCAATGGGCGATACAGCTCATCGCCTATCATGGTATAGCCATGGCGGTAGCTCGTGCTGAAAATGTCGCCGAGCGCAGCAAACCCTTTCCGGGTGTCGGAGTTTTCGAGGATAGCCGCGTAATCGTCCAGGGCGAAGCCATGCCCCAGCGTATTTGCATAAACCAGAAAAGCAGTAATGACTGGAAGCAGGAACCACCAAGTCGGAACTTTGACGGATCGGTCGATTTTTGTCTCGGTCTCGGTCTCCCTCGCCTGCGCAGCTGCGGCGAATTTCTCCCTTTTGCCCGGTTTGCGTTGGCTCATGTTATGGTAGTTGTAGCGAATCGGATTGCTGTTGTTCGAACTGACGCACCAGGTCTTCCGGGGTCATACCCAATTGTGCGATGAGCACCTGAACGTCTGCAGAAAGGGGATGATTCGGATACTCCTTCACAAATCGCTCGTAATACTTTCGGGCATCCTCCAGCTGCCTGAGGTAGTTCTCACACACAAAGCCTTGCAGAAAAAGGGCCTGGGCGGTGTGAATGGATTGCTTGTAACGCATCACACCGGCCAGATGCTTCAACGCCTCGTCGTACTGCCCCAAAGCGATACAAAGCTCACCGGTTTTGAGCAGGTATGCGGGCGACAAGGTATCGTCTTTGAAATCGTTGGCATACTTGAGATAGAGTCCCATAAGCTCTTCGGCCTTGGCACGATCGGGCAAGGGACTCGAGTCGTTACGAAGTGATTGCTCCTGCGCCTCGATCTGCTCTTGCAAGTCCACTTGGGGACGGGTACAGGAAAACAGAAGTGCAACTGAAATAATGATTAGGATGAATCGGTTATTCATACGGTTTGGGTATGGGATTTTTACTGAAATGGAGAACCGGGTTCTTTGGACATGTGACGGTAGACAAGCCGGTCGGTGAAGGCCGGAAAAAATTTGCGGAGCCAAACAGTCATCCGGCCGTTGAACGTCAACACCAGGTCGCGTTGGCGTCGTTCAACCGCCCTCAGGATATGCATAGCGACGGTCTCGGCTGACATCATTTGCTGTTCTTCACGCGGACTTTCGCCTTGCTTCGAACCATCCGCTGCAAGTGCCCTGCTGCGTATTTCTGAAGCGGTGAAGCCCGGACAGGCGACGAGCACATGAAGTCCTTTCTTCGCATTCTCGTTGCGCAAGGACTGAAGAAAGCCTTCGAGAGCGAATTTGGAGGCCGAATACCCGGTACGACCTGGAAGCCCCACCTTGCCCGCGATCGACGATACCCCTACTACACTCCCCTTGCGTTCAAGCAGGTGCGGAAGTGCGTATTTGGTGCAATACACCGCCCCCCAGAAATTGGTATCCATCACCTTCCGGAGCACGTCCAGGTGCAGGTCGTTGAACAGTGCGCGCATGGATATTCCGGCATTGTTCACCAAAATATCGATACCTCCGAAGGCATTCACCGTTTCCTGAATGAGCCTTTGGCAATCCTCTTCACTGCTCACATCGGCCTCAATGGCCAGCGCCAGGCCTTTTCGCGCCGGATCAACTTCTGCAATTACACTGTCAAGCATATCCTTACGCCTCCCGCTGATTGCAACGCGGTGACCATGTGCTGCGAAAACCAATGCACATGCCCTGCCGATGCCGGAGCTTCCGCCTGTAATGAGTACCACTTTCGAGGACATACGGACAAAACTAATACAAAGGGCAAGAAGGCTTTTATCTGAATGTACTGCTGCTATTGTACGAATGCCCTCCATACGCATGCTCAATATATAAAAGCCCCCCGGTCCGTTCTAGCCGGCATAAGCTCCTGAAGCCTTTTTTCAACAATCCGAAAAAAACTTTCTCTTGTTTTTCTGTGATTTACAATGAAAAACTATTTTTGCAGCCCCGTTCTGAACATAATACCTGATTCCGTAGCTCAGTTGGTAGAGCAATACACTTTTAATGTATGGGTCCTGGGTTCGAGTCCCAGCGGGATCACCAACCGGGAATAAAAAGGCACCAGAAAGGGTGCCTTTTTTGTTATGTGGCTGATTTTCAATAGTTTTTAGAAACCGATATTTTCCTTGTTTGTCCAGTTAGTGACACAAATACTGACACACGGACACATGGAAGTGACACACGGATTTGTGATGAACAAACTCTTTATTCGCCTGATTATCAGGCAGGAAAACAAAAAGACCCCAGACAAAGGCTGGATTAACCTCAAAGCCTTCGTCAATTCTCAAAAGGTCATCATCAGCTTGGGCATGGCCTGCCCGCTTGCAAATTGGGATCCGGATAGCCAACGGGTCAAGTACCAAAAAAGCGGCGAATTGACCTGTAACCCCTCCTAAAATTCGGACTGGTTAAAAAAGGAAAAACCTTAACTTTAATCAGCCCATGAAAACAACCCGATTCACAACAAGCCAGATCGTACAGGCCCTGAAGGAGTACGAAGCAGGCAAGAAGTCCGGTATGGAATTGCCATCATGCAATTGCCACTAAAGTATAACTCGTACTTCTTCCTCCGGCAGCTTCTTTTTCCAAAACACCTTTGGTCATCAAATCCTGAATATCGCGGCTGGCAGTGTCTTGCGAACATTTGCAAATTTTAGCCCATTTGGAAGATGTCAGTTTACCCTCAAATTCATCGAGCAATTTATTGATCATTTTGTGTTGACGCTCATTGAGCCGTTGGTCTTTTAATTTGTCCCAGTACTTTGCCTTGTAAATTATTTTCAAAAGTCGATTTTCAGAGGAGGTCAACGCTCGGTCCAGGCATTCAAGAAACCAGGTTAACCAAGCCGTTATATCTGTTGGTCCGGATTGTGTTTTTTCAAGAATATCATAGTATCCTTTCCGCTCTATGAGTATTTGAGCAGAGATGCTGTAAAATCGTTGTGGAATTCCGTCGGCACGCGTCAAAAGCATGTCGGTGATGGTTCTTGCCAAACGTCCATTGCCATCGTCAAATGGGTGTATGGTGACAAACCAAAGATGAGCAATGGCTGCTTTGACGAGTGCGTTCGCTTCAGTATCGCTGTTGAACCAGTTTAAAAACTGATTCATTTCATTTTCTACCCTTGTTGAATCTGGAGCTTTGAAATGAACACGCTCTTTACCCATTGGACCGGACACCACTTGCATGGGGTCATCTGGCGAATTGTTTCTCCATTTTCCAACAACGATCTTTTGCATTCCGGTTCTTCCGGTCGGAAAAAGTGCAGCATGCCATGCAAACAATCTCTCGGAGGTGAGTTCATCTCGAAAATGTTGTGTAGCATCTAGCATTACTTCGACTACGCCATCCACATGCCGATCGGAATGAACCAATCCGGCCAAATCCAAGCCTAATTTTCTTGCAATGGAAGAACGCACTTCGTCTTTGTCTAATATCTCTCCTTCAATTTCGTTCGATTTTAGCACTTCTAAGGTCATGGACTCTAAACTCGCCTCAGTTTGAAAGCCGAATCCCAGGCTTTCCATCCGACCAATCAGGCGGCCTTGTCGGTGACCGATTGTCGATACCAGGCTTAGGATTTCTTCCTTGTTCCAAGTGAAATTCGGCCAATCAGGCTGTTCGTAGATATACATTCTCCGCAACTTATGCGGCAAATATAAGCTCAAATCTCCGCAAATCCTAATTAATCTCCGCATATATTACGGAGAATAAGGCGATTATTCACCGCAAGCCTTCAAATGAAGACTCAATACCTAACCATTGGTGAAACACCAGCCGGAATTACGCCACCATCCCCTTCACAAAAACATCAACGTATTCTTTCATTTTGTTGATGATACGTTCGCCGATTTCTTTGGCTTTTAAAATGCTGGGGCGATTGCCGATGCACTTGAAGACCTCGTCACGAACAGGTTCTTGTCCGCTGAATATGTAAGCGTCGATCAAGGCTTTGAATTGCTCCTGGTCGAGGTTTTCTTCTTCGCACAATTTATCCCATTCGATGTTGTCATTATTTTTAATTTTCACTCTGTTATAGCGGCTTTAACCACACCTTTTTGAAAAAACGAATCACTAAAAAATGAAGAAGTTACTTCTACTCCTGGCCCTCCTGCTTTTCAGCATTTTTGGCTTTTCCCAAAGCCGATACATTTCGCAAACCACCAAGAAGATCGTTTACACCAGGGATGGGGGCATCTGCCAGTGCTGTGGCAGCTCGTCCAGCCTCGAATACGACCACATTACGCCCTTTTCCTGCGGAGGGCGGAGTGACCCCTCCAACATCCAGCTACTCTGCATGAAATGCAACCGAAGCAAATCGAACAGCTGCGTCTGCAAGGTGCATAACAGAAGAGTAGGTACGAATTGTTGCGATGGAAATTCAATTAAGACCCGATCAAAAACATCGCAATCATCCACTTCTTCCAGTCAATGCACCGGCACTACCAAGAAAGGAACACGCTGTAAAAATAAAACCACAAACTCCAATGGCAGATGCCATTTGCATTAACCCATAACGACACCCTAAATCAGCAGAAATGAGCACCAATTTCCTATTTGCAATAGACATATCAACAGACGAGATCATCGTTTCTGAATCCCCAAAAGGGAGCAATAAGATCAATTTAATCGAACGCATTCAACGACAGGATAATGAAATGCTCTTCAATTCAGTTGTTACGCTGACCAGTATTACCAAAAGCCCGGGGTTTGATGCGGCCATTTTTAAAGCCATGGACAAAGTCTGTCAACTGATCTACAGCAAACACAAGGGCATCAATTAACCAATCCCGCTCGTCGCGCTTCAACCTTAGGCCATCGGGCGAATTGCAGCTCGTATTATGGCCTCTTGCCGGGGATTGATTAACCAATGGAATTATCCGGTCCTTAGTCTACTATAGGTGCCCGCTCAAAAGGCAAACTCCTGTCGAACTGATAGCGGTACGTCTGTAAAGTCCTCCAAAGGGTGGTGCCCAGGTTTTCGGTCACCTTGATCATCTTCGGGTTGAAGTCGCCGATCCAGGTCAATACCGTGTCGGTGTATATTCCGGCTTTGACTATGGTGTTTTCTGCATAGACGATCATCGCTGCTTCCACACCCTTGCCTTGCCAGTCCTTCACCACACCAAACACCAGGCCGGTCATGCGGTTGGCCGATTTGCGCTTCTTGTGGTAGAGGAATTTGAGTTTCCCCAACCAATTCAAATTGCCGTTGACGTAGCGAAAAATCTGATTCAATTCCGGAATACTAACATAAAACCCGATAGGCTTGTCCTTGTAGTAAGCGAAGATGACAATGTCGCGGTCGAGTACAGGAGCCAGGGCATTCATGATCTTTTGGGCTGCAGAAGCACTCATCTCCTTGAAATGGCTGTGCCCACCCCAGGCAGCATTGTACACGGTCCGGAAGTCCTCTGCCACTTTGGAAAGCTTCATCCCCCGGATATTGGTCACCTGGAAATCAGGATCTTCCTTCAACTGATTGTACTTCCGATGGAAGATCGGCTGGGCTTTCTCCCTGACACTTCTCCAGTAAAGAAACTGTTTGAAGTAGATTCCGAACCCGTATTGCTCAAACAAAATCGGATAGTAAGGGGGATTGTAGTTCATTGGATAAATGGGCCCCTCCTCCCAATTCGTCACCTGACAGCCCCAATACCGGTCGCGATCGCCGAAATTGATCGGGCCGTCCATGGCCTCACATCCGCGTTCCTTTAACCAATCCCTGCATGCGTCGAACAACAGGTTAGCGGACTTCTGGTCGTTGATGCATTCGAAAAAACCCATTCCGCCGGTTTTAAATTTCCCTGAACCGGATGTGCGCGGGTTGATGAATGCAGCCACACGTCCTATCGCCTCACCCCTATCGTTTTCCAACACCCAACGGATGGCTTCCGCACCCTCTCCATACAGCTTGTTCTTCTCCGGAGAAAAGACCTTCTCGACCTCCTGCTTGATGTAGGGGATCCAGTGGGGATCGTTTTTATAAATACGAAAAGGTAGGGCATGAAAAGCAGCATTACTGCGTGAGTCATTGACGACAACAAGCTTCATCCGGTTCTGATTTGGAGAACAAAACTACTTGAAGACACTTAAATCGGAACCGAATGGGCAAATTACAGGTGCCTCTACATTCGCATCACTGAGAGTTCCATTTTGGACTCAAGCAAACCCCTTCAAGGTCGAAAGATCTCTCCTTAGCCAATTGTCATTGGGATACAGAGCTCGACTATCGATGGTGTGTATCGCATAAGCCGGTCGGGGTTTCCCGCTGGTATTGGGCAAGCTGTAATGGGGCAAATGTCCGTGAAGGACTATGCAGGTGCCTTTTTGAACCTCGAGCGGTTGCATTCCCTCCATTGAAAACGGGGCTTGATCCAATACTTCAAATGTGGTCCCCCCACCCTCTTTTCGTTTGAAACGGGAGCGTAGGGAAGTACGATGCCCTCCCGGACGAGCCCACAGGCAGCCGTTCTCGATGGTGGCATCTTCCAGAGCGAACCAGAATCCGATGCATGAGGCGGGCTCGGTGTAGAGAAAAGTCGCGTCCTGATGCACGTCCACCTCTCCCCCAATGCGTGCATGCTTGAAGATGAACATGCTTTGAATGAGGACATGGTGCTCAAGTCCAAGTGCATGTGCCAGCTCTTTCATTTCGGCTGATCGGGAGAATGCATTGAAAACGGGATCGAGATCATGCATGGCATGTCCGATCTTGTTCAGGGAATGAAACACATCCCCTTTCAACATCCCCGCTTCATCGAAGGCATCTTTTTCAAAAAAGAAACTGATGTTGTCTCCCGAAGCAAGAAAGTAATCGTCGCTGCTGAGTTGCTGGTTTCGCGTTTCAAAAACAGAGGGAGGACCCTGCGGAAAAAACTGATCACTGAGCTTGAGGGCTTGCTCCATCAACTGGTCGCACATGGCCGCGCTGTGAAAACCCGGCAACACCAGGAATCCGTTCTCTTCGAAACTGTGGCGATGCGTTTGGGTGATCACAAAGACTTGTCGGTATTCAACTCATTTGACTGCATATCAGCAAGCGTTCCCATTGGTGATGAAACCGGTTTGGAAAAAGGCTTACTTGGCCTCAGGACGAAAGAACAATGGACGGTTCTGCGAAAAACGCTCGGGGTTGGTCATGGGCAGGCGGTAATCCTTCACGTAGGACATCACCCAACCCGAAAATCCCTTCTCCACTTTTTCACTGAATTGCCCTTTCCGAATCTGATAAAACACATAATCGATTCCACCTTCCGGATTGAAATAGACACGGATCTGTACCCGCTGTTCTTTCTCAACCGTCACCCCTTGCTTCACCAAATGGGCCGTAAGGTTGCCGGTGAACTGATCGTAAGCCTCCTGAAAGGCCTTCATATCGCCCTTGAATCCACTCAGGGCAGGATCGGCATGACCAGCGATCTTGTAGATCCGGTCGAGGCTGTCAATGGACAAACCTTTGGCGCTTGCATCGGAATAACTGAGAACGGTTTGTGCATTGACACAAAAGGTGAACAGACCAAAAACGGCCATCAGGATCGATTTCTTCATAGTAGTAGCAATTACAGTTTTCAAAGTACGTAAAAAAAACAGTCGAGTGCATGAGTTTATCGTGATGAAAGTCCGGTACACATCGAAAATAAAAGCATGCAAATGAGGGGCATTATTGCAACACTTCATAGGCACCAATGCCCATGAGTAGAATGCCAACGCTGGTGAAACCGTACATGAAAAGATCAAAATTCCGGTCTGAATGGAAAAGCAGCACCGTTGCTACAAATCCGATGACCAGCAAAAGTCCGCCGACGACCATGGTGAATACACCACGGCTCTTCCGCCGTTTATACCGCAGAAGCTTGATACGGCATAAGGCCTCTGTAATGCCGGACTCGGGCAAGCCTTCATTTTTCATGATGGATTCGATCATGGTGAGGGGGTATCCCTCCTTGTGCAACTGAAATGCGCGGATGTAAAAAAAATCGTCCTGGTCCATGGGTGGCCTGCTTTCAATACTTAAAAATAAGCCCCTGACTGTTTCAATCGAAGAAAAACACAGGTGATTGTTGTCAGACGATAATTGGGACAATCTGATCATGACAGGCGCACAACCGGAGCGATCAACCCAAAGAATAATACTCGGTTTTCTCGTGGTCGTAAAGATGAATTATGCCGACCGCGGTGAGCTTGACCAGGATACGCTGCGCCCTCCAACGTCCGATATTGACCAACTTGCAAAACTCCTTCAACGTGATTTTAGGATGTTCCTTCAGGTAGTCGAGCAGGGCTTTTTCCTTGTCGCTGTATTTGATCAGCACAGGGCGGGAAGAATGCTTGTGCTTCAACACTTCGACCATCGTGCGGCTGGCAAGCAGTGATTGATCACCGGCACGGATGTACACCCATTTCTTACCCTGCTCATCCAATGCGAAATAGGGCTTCTCGCTTCCTTCCGGCACTACTACCTCGAGTATGGTCTTGCCTCTGATGGTCCATTCATGAATGGACAACTGAATGGGAGGTTCACAGCATTCCAAGGCAGCCCGTTCCAGCATGAATTTCTCCTCTTCCACCTTGACTCCGCTTATCGAGCCGTCGTCATTCACCCCGACCAGCAATGTACCGCCATGGTGATTGGCAAAAGAAACCATGCTACGGGCGATGCGGTGGATGCTGCTGATCTCTTTCTTGAAATCAAGCATCTCGCCCTCTCCACGGTCGATCAGCTGAAGGATCCTTTTCAATGGCTATTGAGCGATGACGGTGTCGAACACCGCGCTGTAAGTGGCAAAAATACCCAAGCCGCCATTAATATTGCTTTTGATATTGGAGGGAACCGAAAATGGACTACCGCTCCCGCCCAATTGATTCTCGGCATCTCGCCAAAAGGAGAAAGTGCCGGCATCGATGGTGCAGAACTTCACGACAATGGTATCTCCGCGCTTGAAAAAACCGGCCTCCTCGCTTATGTCATCCTCCGCGGTAGAATTAAGCACAGCGCCGCGAGAGGAGGCGAAGTCGAAGGTGCGTCCGTTGATGAACTTGTCCTCAAACACTGAACCGAAGGGAGGAATGAAAAAGGCGTCTTTTCCCAACCGCTTGGCGAACCAACGGTAGTTGTTGCCCAATGTATCGGGATCACTCAGACGCGCCCAGGCCCAACCCAGACTATCCAATTCCCCCTGAACCTGAAACCACAAACTATCAAGCGGCTGCGGAGCATGAAGTATCGCTTCTGCGCTGACTTCTTCTCCCTGATCGGTAGTAACGTACAAACTGTAAGTACGACCCGGGGTTCCGATCATCAGAATTTGTCCGGCGTCCGGATCGAGTGCACTGTAAAATCCCCCGATAGAAAGTCCATTGATGATGGTGTCGACTTCAACCAGCTGCACTGTGTCTACTCCGTCGCTTAAAATGACCGTGGCGCCGCGTAAAGGCAGATTGTTCAGCGTATTCACACCAATGGGATCGAAATAGCCCTGACTTCGACTGAGGAAGACATACGGAGGCAATCCATTCTCCACGACCCCATCCACCACCACCTGTACGCTTCCCTGAGGAAGATCAACGGTGATGTCTTTTTCGCAGGCACCGAACGCGAGAAGAATCAAAAGGAGGAACAGGAGTTTTCTCATCATCAGAACTTGAAATTGTAGGTGACCGAGGGAATGATACTGAACAAGCTGACCTGCTTGGCCTGCACTCGCAGATCGCCGTCGCCGCTGTTGCCCTGAACGTCGAAATAGATGAAATACGGATTCTGCCTGCCATAGGTATTGTACACGGCAAACACCCACTCCCCCTGGAACTTGCGTTTGGTTTTCGGACGAAGGGTGGCCGAAAGATCCAGGCGGTGATAGGGCTTTTGGCGGAAGTCGTTCCGATTCTCAAAGCCACTCAGAATGTAGAAATTGTTGGATAATTCGGGTGTACCGCCGGGATTGATTCCGATGGGTGGCGCTGCTGATACAAAATACCGCTGCGTGGGAAGCGTCAATGCATCGCCGGTAGCATACACCCAGGTTAGACCGTACGTCCACCGCTTGCTTCTTTCATAGGTCAACACCAGCGACACATCGTGACGTCGGTCGTATTTGGCCGGAAACGCAGCCCCCCTGTTCAAATCGGGGAACTGCCGCATGGTACGGCTCAGGGTATATCCCACCCATCCATTCACCTTGCCCACACTGCGCTTCACAAAGAATTCGGCCCCATAACTCCACCCCTCACCGAAAACGAAATTGTTGTCGGGATTGTTGCGGACATCCTGGTCGGGAGTCGCCCCTTCCCGATAATCGATCTGATTCTTCATCTCCTTGTAGTAAACCTCAACACTCGTCTCCCAGGTATTCTGTTTGAAATTCTTGAAATACCCAAGGGCATACTGAACTCCA
Source organism: Bacteroidia bacterium (assembly GCA_032111385.1). Classification (GTDB taxonomy): domain Bacteria; phylum Bacteroidota; class Bacteroidia; order AKYH767-A; family OLB10; genus JAJTFW01. The sequence continues at coordinate 948 of JAULUX010000109.1, read as the reverse complement.
TACTGGGGCTTCACCCGGTCGGTGGAAGGAACCCACACATCGGTGGGGAGACTCACGGAACCAAAAGAGGCGATGTGGATATACTGGTAATTCTGGGTGTAGGAGGCCTTGATGGATGAGGACGGATTGAGCTCATAACGGATACTTAGCCTGGGCTCGGTATTGACATACCTGGCCACTTTCTCATTTGTGTTATAACCAATGGTATCGATTATCGGCCCTTCCCCGGGAGACTCCTGGACATAGCGTTCAAACGGACCGACATGCATGAAGCCCGTGAATCGCAATCCGGCATTGATCCGGATCCTGTCGTTGACGTCCCATTCGTCGTTGACATACAATGCCGCATCGTGGGCATAATAGCGCGTCACCTTACCCAGGTCGAACACCACATCGCCGGAACGGGCATAGGCGTTTGTGGGCGTAAAGCGATGGAAGATATAATTGCCACCGAATTTCACATTGTGCAGGATATTCGGGAACCAATTCAAATCGACCTTGGCGTTGTAGTCGCGCACACCTGAAAAAATACGAAAGTCGAACTGCTGCTGTAGTGCACCGAACTCAAACTTGTAATCGCTGAAAATGAGCGAAGTGTTCATAAACAACTTGTCGCTGAACAAGTGGTTCCAGCGGAGGGAAGCCGTAGCGTTACCCCAAGGGATACGCACGCTGAAACCGGTTTCGCGGCTTTTGAAATTGAACACGTCCCGACCGAAATAGCCACTGAGAAATAACCGATCCTTGCTCGAAAAGGTGTAGTTTATCTTGGTGTTGAGGTCATAGAAGTAGTAGGAATTACCTGCGATATTCGAATTCGGGTCGATGAAGGGCTCGCGCAGGAACAAGTCGACAAAGGTCCGCCGTCCGCTCACTATAAATGAGCTTTTATCCTTGACGATTGGACCCTCCAGCGTCAAGCGGGATGCGATGTAACCAAGTCCGCCC
>JAULUX010000108.1:0-3414 GCA_032111385.1 Bacteroidia bacterium | reverse complement strand
CCCAAAGTCCTCCCATGGTATAGTGAACTGCAGGGTAGATCATCATCGGGGTCGTGTAGGGGTCGTCACCGGTGATCTGTTTGTACATGTCGAACAGGTTGCCGTATTTCGATTCGACGGTCTTGGCGCCCATCCGGTTGATGGCATCGCTGAAATCGAGATAAACGGCCAGTCCGGTTTTGCCCACACCGTAGCCTCTGTCGCACATGTCCTTGGCGGCACGGGATGCGATATCGCGGGGGACGAGGTTTCCAAACGAAGGATAGCGGCGCTCCAGGTAGTAGTCGCGCTCGTCTTCAGGGATATCTTGTGGTTTGCGGGTATCACCCTTGGCCTTGGGTACCCAGATGCGTCCGTCGTTACGCAGCGACTCCGACATAAGTGTCAGCTTCGACTGGTGGTCGCCGGAAACGGGAATGCAGGTAGGGTGGATCTGCGTAAAGCAGGGGTTGCCGAAATAGGCTCCTTTCTTGTGAGCACGCCAGATGGCCGTGGTGTTGCTGCCGCGTGCATAGGTGGTGAGGTAGAACACATTTCCGTAACCACCTGTGGCCAGTACGACGGCATGTGCGCTGTGGCGCTCGATTTCACCGGTGACGAGATCGCGTGCGATGATGCCGCGGGCCTGCCCGTCGACCACCACCAGCTCCAGCATTTCGTGGCGTGTGTTCGACTGTATCTTGCCTTCACCGATCATGCGGTTCATCGCAGAATAAGCGCCGAGTAGTAACTGCTGTCCGGTTTGTCCTTTGGCGTAGAACGTACGTGAAACCTGGGCTCCGCCGAATGAGCGGTTGTCCAACAAGCCACCGTATTCCCTGGCGAACGGTACTCCCTGTGCAACGCATTGGTCGATGATGTTCACACTGACTTGGGCCAGGCGGTATACGTTGGCTTCGCGGGCACGGTAGTCGCCGCCTTTGACGGTATCGTAGAAAAGCCGGTAGACACTGTCTCCGTCGTTGCGGTAGTTCTTGGCGGCATTGATCCCTCCCTGTGCAGCAATACTGTGTGCACGGCGGGGGGAGTCCTGAAAGCAGAAGGTCTTGACGTTGTAGCCGAGTTCGGCGAGAGAGGCGGCCGCAGAGGCTCCTGCGAGTCCAGTTCCTACGACGATGACATCGTATTTGCGTTTGTTGGCCGGGTTGACCAGCTTGCAGTTGAACTTATGACGGTCCCACTTTTCGGCAAGGGGGCCTGCGGGTATTTTGGAGTCGAGCTTCATGACGTTTTTACCAGATAGAAGTAAATGGGCATGGCGGCGAACAGTGCCGGTATGATCACACCGAACACCACGATTCCGGTGTTGCGGATGAGGGTTTCGTATTTTTTGCGACGGATGCCGAAAGTCTGGAATGCGCTTTGGAAGCCGTGCAGCAGGTGGTAGCTCAAAGCAGCCATGCTGAGGATATAAAAAATGGAAAGCGCCGGGGATTTGAACGCTTCTTCCACAACAGCGTAAAGGTCCTTGCAGATGATGATCCGGTTGCCCATGTATTCGATGGTACAGGCCTGCAGGTTCTGGGCGGCTGCGTCTGCGGCAGTCATGCTTTCCTGGTTGATCAATTTTCCGGTGGTCGCCTCGACGATGTAGGTCTTCCACCCGATTTCGCCGAACTTGTACTGGTACCAGAAATTGGACATGTGGGTCACAATGAAAATGAGCAGGATCGTACCGAGTATGCCCATGTTGCGGGAAGCCCAGCTGGAAGAGCGGGTGTCCTTGCGGCTTTCGTAGGCTACGGGCCGGGCTTTGCGGTTGCGAAACACCAGGTAGAAGCCGTTGATGGCATGTAAAAGGATGGTGGCGTATAGCAGGTAGGAAACGACCTTGATGGGAGTGAAGGTCGTCATGAACAAGGAATACTGGTTGAAGGCCATCCCGCCGTCGTCCTTGAAGAGCTGAAGGTTGCCCGATACGTGGACCACCAGAAAGAGGCAGAGGAACAGGCCGGTCAGAGCCATCAGCCATTTACGGCCGACCGAGGAATTCAGGTACTCGAAGAAGGAGTTCATGGTACAGTTTGGGATAGATCGTCATTGGACAGGAACCGGTTTGGTGATCCCATCGGCTTGCAAGCGGCAAATTTAATCGGAACAGGCATACCCGGAATGGTTCGCTTGTTTAAACAACAGGCTGTTTTTCAATTTGTTTTGTCCCGGATAGTTTCCGGGATTACTTTGGCTGGGATTTTTATCGGACAGGTGGCGGATAGAGAATCCACCTGATGTCCGTTTCAGTAATTTCGTAGGGGAGGGAACTCCTCCATTAACAAAGAATCACCGCTATGAAATACCAACCCATCGACTCCAGCCTTTTCATCGACAACCGTGCGAAGTTCACCGCTTCGATGAAACCCTCCTCCATTGCGTTTTTTCATTCGAATGACGAAATGCCGCGTAACGGAGATGCCAATTTTCTGTTCCGGCAGAACTCCGACATTTTCTATTTGACGGGTATTGATCAGGAGAAGACCATTCTTGTGCTTTTCCCCGATGCCCCCTTGCCCAGATACCGTGAGATTTTATTCGTGCGGAAGACAAACGAGCATATCGCTGTGTGGGAGGGCCATAAATACACGAAAGAAGAGGCTCGTGCCGCTTCGGGTATCCGCACCGTCCTGTGGCTGGATGATTACAACAGCGTAGTCCCCATGCTGCTGAATCACTGTGAAAACATCTACGTGAATATCAACGAGAATGACCGCTTTGTATCGGATGTGCCCTACCGTGACCTCCGGTTCGCCCGTGAACTCCAGTCCGAATATCCCGGTCATCGTTTCGAGCGTTCAGGTCCAATACTCGCACGCTTGCGTTCGGTGAAGCATGATCTCGAGATCAAGTTGATGCAGCGGGCTGTTGATATCACGGAGAAGGCCTTTCGCCGTGTCCTCCGGTTCGTACGACCCGGCGTGATGGAATACGAGATTGAAGCGGAGATCACCCACGAGTTCATCCGCAAGCGGGCTAACGGTCACGCATATACACCAATCATTGCCAGCGGCCCCAGCGCCTGCATACTCCACTACAACGACAACAACCGTGAGTGCAAGGCCGGTGATGTGATCCTGCTTGATTTCGGAGCCGAGTACGCCAATTACGCCGCCGACCTGACCCGCTGCGTTCCGGTGTCCGGTGAGTTCACCGAGCGGCAGCGCGATGTGTACAATGCGGTCCTTCGGGTGATGAAAGCTGCTACAGCCATGCTCCGCCCCGGAAACACCATCGAGGCGTATCATGTGGAGGTCGGCAAAGTGATGGAGGAGCAACTGATCGGATTGGGCTTATTGTCGTTGGATGATGTGAAGAAACAAAACCCGGAGGCTCCGCTGTACAAGAAGTATTTCATGCACGGCACTTCGCATTTCCTGGGTCTCGATGTGCACGATATCGGCGACCGTTACCAGCCCATGC
>JAULUX010000107.1:0-23509 GCA_032111385.1 Bacteroidia bacterium | reverse complement strand
AGACGGTATTCGTATCCGTGGAAGTTCGGCTCTGCCACAGGCCGGTGTGGAACAAGTGACGACCATCGTGGGTGGTACTCCTGCTCAATACGGAGACGTGACCGGTGGTGTGATCAGCATCACAACCCGTGGTCCCTCCAAGGAATTTGCCGGCGGTGTCGAGGTCGTCACATCCGAAGTGTTGGATGCCTATGGATACAACCTGGTTTCAGGAAACCTTTCAGGTCCCATCCTTAAAAAGAAATTGGAAAACGGAGCGAGCCGCCCCATGTTGGGATTCTTCATCAGCGGTGAATTCCAGAGTGACCGTGATCCCGATCCTTCCGCTATCGGCATGTACAAATTGAAAGACCAGTACTACGATCAGCTTTCGGTTAATCCCATTCAGCCATTCCAGACCGCTAACGGTTTCGGTTTTGAAAACACGGCATCGGGTTACACGATGGACAACTTTGAGAACGTGAAGAACAAGAACAACGTCGACCAGACCGCTATTCGTTTTACCGCCAAACTTGACTTCCAGCCCCTCGACAACACGAACTTTACCCTTGGAGGTACCTTTAACCGCAATGACCGGACATCGTTCTCCATCAACCGGTCGATGTATAACTCGGAAGAAAATCCCGAAATCATTGATACCGATTTCAGGGTCTTCGGTCGCGTCACGCAGCGCATCGGTTCAACCTTCAAATCTGGTGAAGGAGAGGAAGCCTCTGCTTTCCGGAACGTATTCTTCACCTTCCAGGCCGAATTCAACCGTACGCTTTCCCGCAACCAGGATCCGATTCACAAAGACAATTACTGGAACTACGGATGGTTGGGGCGTTTCCCGAACAATCGCCAGAAAGTTTTCGTTCCTGCCTTCCTCGACAACGGGATCATCTATCAGGTTCCGACTTACAGGGACAATTTCTCCTACGAGCCGGGTGGAGCGAATCCCCTTAGTGAAGCTTATACGATCACCGCCTACGACTTCTATCAGAACGCCACAGGTCTAAACACTTTCAATAACATCAACGTTATCCGCGGTCCGGGAGGTTTGCGTAACGGTGATGGAACACAGAGCGTAATGGCGATTTGGGAATCAATCGGCAACGGCCGTAATACATTCCAGAACCTGCAGGCGGATCAATACCGCTTCACGCTGAGCGGTAACGCCGATATTAAGAAGCATGCCATTCAGGTCGGTTTTGAATTTGAGCAGCGTGTGGATCGTTCCTACGGCTTGGCTCCCCGCAGTCTTTGGGGCCTTGGACGTTTGTTCGCCAACGACCTCAACAAGCTTTTGCTCATCGACGAAAGCAACCTGTTGTCCATGGATTACATCGATACGAACAGGGTAAACCTCAACTACGCAACGGGGTACAATCCTACATTCGATGCCGACGGCAATCAGATTTTCGGGTTTTATGAGAACCTGCGTCGCTCCCTCGGAGTTGGGTTCAACGAATATGTCGATTTCGAAGCCCTCGATCCCAGCCAGCTGGATGTGTCCATGTTCACTCCGGATGAGTTGATCGTAAATGGATTAGTGGGATACTACGGATACGATTATACCGGTCAGATCTCCAACAACAAGGCCACCTTCAAGGATTTCTTCACCAAAAAAGAGAACGGATTGTATACTCGTGAAATCGATGCCTTCCGTCCGACCTACATGGCTGCTTACATCCAGGATAACTTCGCTATCGATAACCTAAACTTCAACATCGGTTTGCGTGTGGATCGTTTCGATGCCAATCAAAAGCAACTGCGCGACCGCTACATCCTTCTGGATAGCTACAAAGTCGGGGATTACCCTGTCAACATCCCGAACCGTCCAGGTAACATCGGTGATGATTTCATCCCCTACCTTGCCGATGAGAATGACCTTTCTTCCGTCATCGGTTACCGCAGCGGTGATGTGTGGTATGACGCGAACGGTCAAATTGTGACCAACCCGGATCTGATCGCACAACAGTCTACAAGCGGCACCATCGTGCCCGCTGTGAAACCCGATGCCGGAAACATCGCTGAGGAAACATGGAACATCGATGCGGTTTTCCAGGATTACGAGCCTCAGATCTCCATTATGCCTCGTGTGGCTTTCAGTTTCTCCATCACCGATCAGGCCCAGTTCTTTGCGCACTACGACGTATTGACTCAGCGTCCTTCATCCAACCTTCGTAACGATCCTTCGGAATATTTCTCCATCGCCCGTAACCCCGATGGCAGCTTGAACAATGCAGGTCTGTTGCCCGAGCGTACCACCGACTACGAAATCGGGTTCAAGCAGGTGGTCAGCAAAACTTCCGCTTTCACCATCTCTGCGTTCTATCGTGAAATGAAGAACATGATCCAGGTGACCCGTATCAACTTTGCTTATCCTTTCACCTACACATCCTACGCCAACATCGACTTCGGTACAGTTAAAGGATTGTCGCTCATCTATGACTTGCGCCGTACAGGCAATGTCAGGATGCTGGCTAACTACACTCTTCAATTCGCAGACGGTACCGGTTCCGGTGCGAACTCCAACCTGGAGTTGACCGACACGGAGCAGCCCAACCTGCGCTTCATGGTTCCACTGGATTTCGATACCCGTCACAACTTTACCGTTTCGTTCGACTATCGTTACGGGGAAGGCAGTGCTTACAATGGTCCAATGCTTTGGGGACGTCCGATTTTCCAGAACACCGGAGCTAACCTGGTATTCCGTACCAATTCCGGAACGCCTTACACTCGCCAGTTGATTGCTACCCGTGAAGGAGCCGCGATAGGCTGGCAGGACAATGGTCAGCGCCGTGTTGAAGGATTGGTCAACGGAGCTCGCACTCCCTGGCAGTTCCGTGTCGATGCACGTATTGAAAAGGACATCAACATCAAGATCAACGAGAAGAAGACTGCGACTTTCAACGTTTACCTGTGGGTGCAGAACGTCCTGAATACACAAAACGTAACCGGTGTGTATCGTGCTACGGGTAACCCCGACGATGATGGATTCATCGCTAGCCCCGAGGGACAACAATTGGCCAACCAACAGGCGAATCCTCAGGCCTTTGTTGACCAGTATGGAATCCGAATCCAGAATCCTGACAACTACAGCCTCCCGCGCCGTACTCGTATCGGTGTTCGCTTTGACTTCTAAACCCAACCGTCCAAACCAGCAAAAAAGCCATGAATATGTTTCGATATACGATTTCATTCAGTGTGATCCTGATGATGGCACTGGGTACGGCATCCCTGGCAAAGGAGAATGCCGGAGCCGCCCGAGTAGCTTCGCCGAAGTCAAAGGCAAGGGTCGCGGCGCAATGTCCGACTACAAAAGCGCAAATTGACCTTGATGTGAACCAGGTGCGTGCCCGTATCCTGGTCGGTGGTGACTTATGGTGGGATCCGGTAGGACAGATCCCCTATTATGAAGTTCCTATCGGTTCCAACAAGAATTCTATTTTCTCCGGTGCACTCTGGATCGGAGGTTTCGATCAGAGCGATCAATTGCTGGTTGCCGCACAGACTTACCGCCAGGGCAACGGAAACGATTTTTGGGGTGGACCGATCGCAAAGGATCCGGCGTCCGGAGCATTGGCCATTACAGAAGAGCGTTGCAACGAGTTTGACCGTTTCTTCTCCATCACCCGCGAAGAAGTCGAAGACTTCGTATCGACGGGCGTAGCAACAGATGCGATCAAGCAATGGCCCGGTAACGGGAACGTCGGCGCCGGTGAGTTGCTTCAGCTCGCCCCCTATTTTGATGCCAACAACGACGGTATCTACAATCACGAAGACGGCGATTATCCTTACTTCAAGCTTGACGGTGATTATCCGACCGATCCAAACACCAATGAAACCGTTTGTAACGATTACCTCTTTGGTGACAAATCCATCTGGTGGGTATTCAACGACGTGGGTAACATCAAGACGGAAACAAACAGCAATCCGATCGGTCTTGAAGTCCGTGCCCAGGCTTTTGCTTTCAATACGTCGAACGACATCAACTACATGACGTTCTACAAATACCAGATCATCAACCGTTCCAGCACAACACTCGACTCTACCTATTTCGGAGTATGGTGTGATCCTGATCTCGGTAATGCGGCCGACGATTATGTCGGATGCGATGTGGGTCTGGGATTGGGTTACTGCTACAACGGTGATCCGGATGATGATGGTGGTGGTGCCTATGGTTTGAATCCTCCTGCAGTCGGAATTGACTTCTTCCAGGGACCTCTGGCTGATCCCGGTGATGGAGTGGACAACAACCGCGATGGACGTATCGATGAGATCGGTGAGCAGATCATCATGTCACGCTTTGTTTACTACGAGAATACCAGTGGTGTTCCCAACGGTAACCCGCTAGTGACGGATGACTACTACGAATACCTCAGCGGAAGCTGGCTCGATGGTCAAACCATCACTTACGGTGGTAACGGACGCGGCACCGGTACCGGAGCAACAACAACTCCTTGTGAGTTCATGTTCCCGGGTAACACGGATCCCCGTTTCTCCACGCCCTGGACCATGGTCACCGCAGGCATTCAGCCTACGGATATGCGCTGGTTGCAATCAGCCGGAACCTTCACACTCCAGCCCGGAGCGGTGAACTATATCACCAACGGTGTGGTGTGGGGACGTGCTGCCGCTGGAGGTCCGCTGGCTTCTGTGGCGGTCATCAAGCGTGCCGACGATCTGGCTCAACGTCTCTTCAATAACTGCTTCAAGGTTCTGGATGGCCCGGATTCACCGGAGCTGGCCATCCGCGAACTTGACCAGAAGATCATCCTTACACTTGAAAATACCCGTACACCCAAAGTCGAGCTATACTCTCAGTTTGACAAGAACATCCCGGGCGTGATCGCTGATCAGGTGAATGATTCCACTGTCGTTTTCGATACCCTTTCGGTTGACGAGCGGAGCTACAAATTCCAGGGATACAAGGTGTATCAGGTTGCCAACGAAAACGTGTCGGTTTCCGATGTTGAGGATCCCGCAAAAGCCAAACTGATCGCTCAAATCGACCTATCAGACGATGTGACCAAGTTGGTTAATTACTCGTTCGATAATTCCCTCAATGCTTACATCCCTACCCAGAAGACCGATGAAGTGAACAATGGGATTTTTCACAATTTCGTGATCACTCAGGATCTGTTCTCGCTGAAACCTGTGGTGAATTACAAGCCCTATTATTTCCTTGTGGTTTCCTACGCCAGCAACAACTATAGGACGTTCAATCCGCTGGCGCCCAACCCGGCCAATTCACAGGCCGAGCCCTATTTGCAGGGACGTAAGAATGTGAAGGTCTACTCAGCCATTCCTCACAAACCCGTCGGTGGTTTGGTTATCAATTCTTCTTTCGGAGAAGGATTTGAGATCAAACGAATTGAAGGAACCGGTAACGGTGGAAATGTACTTGACCTGACTGCAGGTACTGTAGATGAAATCCTGTCAAGTCCCGATCACAGGGCGGTGAACCCGATTTACCAGAAAGGACGTGGTCCGTTGAACGTCTCTGTTTACGACCCGCTGAAAGTGAAAGCAGGTGGTTTCAAGGTACAGTTTAACGGCTCAACAGCCGGCTCTCGTTACTTTATCTACAACCAGGCGAATGGAAATCTGCTCGACAGCAGTTTGTTCACGCTTTCTACACCCTATGAGCAATTGCTGGAATCGAATAAGCTTGCCTTCAATGTATTTAAAGTGAATGGACGCGAACCGGGTGACGGAGGTGCAGCTAACGGTTTCCTCGAAGCCACACAGGAATTCAGTAACCCTTCCAAAAACTGGCTGTCAGCTGTGAAGGATGTCGATGGTTCCACAACTTCTGACTGGATCCTGGCAGGTACTGGCACCACCGATTATCAGTCTGGAGGTGTGTACCTGGATGAAAACGCCGTTTACGAAGGTGTACTAGAGGGAACTTGGGCTCCCTACAAGCTTGTAGCACGTAACTATGTTGGTGCTCCGAAATTGAATAATGCTCCACTTGATGGATTGATCAAGTTCAATTCACTGGCCAGTGTCGATGTGGTCATCACAAGCGATAAGAGTAAATGGACCCGCTGTGTAGTCGTTGAAATGGGTGAGGACACCATGCCCACGCTGAACGCAGCAAAGAAATTCGACAAGAGGAAATCGCCATCAGTTGATAAAGACGGCAATCCCGGTGATGGAATTGTTTCCACCGACCCGAATGATGCCGATTATATCGCTGCTTCCGGAATGGGATGGTTCCCCGGTTATGCCATCAACGTGGAAACTGGTGAAAGATTGAATCTCGCTTACGGTGAGAACTCCGCCTTGCTGAATGAAAACAATACCGATATGAAGTGGAACCCAACATCAAATGCAGGACGCGACGCCAATGGTCGCCTCGCTCAGGGTGGTATGCACTTCATTTACGTTTTCAATAAGAATGGAACCACTGTGAATGATGTGCCGATCTATGACGCAGGAAAACGCATCGACTCCCTGCTTTCAATCGGTAATACAGCGGCCAAGCGTAATGTTTACAAAGACTGTATCTGGACCAATCTTCCTTTGCTCGCCACGGGCCATGAATTGCTTGAGAGCGATGTGAAAATCCGACTACGTGTCACCAAGGATTACAAGGACTTCACCTCAATCGGTGCAACTGCCGTCAACGCCGGTGCTCCTCTTTATGAGTTTCAGGTGCCTCAGTCCGGAGAAGCAGTGTTCAATGACAAGGAAGCTGGTACAGAGGCCCTGGAATTGATTCGTGTAGTTCCGAATCCCTATTATGCATACTCGTCTTACGAGCGTACGCGCAAAGATCAGCTCGATAACCGGGTTCGGATCACTAACCTGCCTAGCAAGTGTACGGTCTCCATTTATACCATCAACGGAACGCTTGTGCGTCAATACAAGCGCGATGTCCCGACAGATGTTTCTGATGGTCTGGCCGTTTCTGAAGGACAGGATTTCAACATAGCCACTACCCAGGATTGGGATCTGAAAAACACAGCCGGCGTTACTGTTGCCAGTGGTGTGTATATCATCCATGTGGATGCAGGCCGACTTGGCGAAAAAATCGTAAAGTGGTTTGGAGTGATGCGTCCTGTTGACCTTGATTCTTTCTAATCCCATTACCGGTACCAACCTCAACAAACAAAGCGTATGAAAAAAATACTCTTGCATATCACTGCGGCAGCAGTCCTTGTTTCAACTGCCATTCAACCTTTGCAGGCCGGTAATGAAGACCGTGCCGGTCAGGCCGGTGCGAACGAGCTGTTGATCAATCCCTGGGCCCGTACTGCGGGTTGGGGAGGGAACAACATCGCACTTGTCCGCGGAATCGAGGCCATCAGCCTGAACGTAGCCGGATTGGCAATGAATAAAGGCACAGAAGTTGTCTTTTCGCAAACCGATTGGCTAAAAGGATCCGACATCAAGATTTCTGCATTCGGAGTTGCGCAGAAAGTAGGGGAGTCCGGTTCGATGGCGCTGACCGTATCCTCGATGCGATTCGGTGAAATCGAACGTACGACTGTAGACCAACCCGATGGCGGACTGGGAACGTATTCCCCGCAATTCCTGACAGTAGGTTTCAGTTATGCCAAGGAATTCTCCAATAGCATTTACGGAGGACTTTCTGTCAAGATGGTGTCTGAATCCATTAACGATATGAAGGCGCAAGGTCTCGTTATCGATGCCGGTATTCAGTATATCACCGGATTCAATGAGGCCAAGGACAACCTGAAATTCGGTATCGCCTTACGGAATGTGGGTACTCCGATGAAGTTCGACGGAGAAGGTTTGGCTTACAGGAATGACAATGCCACGGCAAACATCAATGTGTTGCAACAACAACGTGCCGAGCGTTTCGAAATGCCTTCTCTCGTTGCTATCGGTGCATCCTACAATATCGATATCAACAAGGATCATCGGTTGACGCCTGCTGCATCCTTTACTTCCAACTCATTCATTCGTGACCAGTTCGGTCTCGCTGTTGAGTATGGTTTCAGGAATATGTTCATGGTGCGTGGCGGATATACCTTCGACAAGAAGGATAAGAATGCCATCATCGATGATCCCATTTCTGCACAGATCGGTCTGAGCGGCGGCCTGAGTGTTCAGGTGCCCCTTGGAAAGAAAAGCGATAGGACCTTTGGTATCGATTACGGTTACCGCTCGACCAAAACCTTCGACGGATGCCATACCATTGGTGCCCGATTCAATCTCTGATCCAATCACGAACGACCTTCACGGAAGACCTCTCCTGCTGAAGGAGGGGTCTTCCTGATTTTCATACATACATCAATCGTTTTCATTATGTCCAAAGTCACTTATCTCACCGAAGAGGGTTTACGTAAACTGCAGGAGGAATTGAGCCATCTGCGTAATGTGGAACGTCCCAGTATCTCACGCCAGATCGCCGAGGCCCGCGACAAAGGGGACCTTTCCGAGAATGCCGAATACGATGCAGCCAAGGATGCCCAGGGTTTGTTGGAGCTCAAGATTTCGAAACTCGAAGAATTGGTGGCTACAGCACGACTGATTGATGAATCTAAGCTGGATACTTCCAAGGTTTCCGTGATGTGCAAAGTGCGTTTGCGTAACCTGGCCAACAAGGCGGAGATGACCTACACGCTGGTCGCCGAGAACGAAGCCGATTTGAAAGCAGCGAAAATCTCTGTCACATCCCCCATTGGTAAAGGACTGCTTGGTAAGAAAGTTGGTGACGTAGCTGAAATTACGACTCCGGGCGGTATCATGAAACTTGAAGTTCTCGAGATTTCCCTTTCATCCTGATCCAACCATTCATGTCCACGATCTTCAGCAAAATCGTAAGGGGTGAAATCCCTTGCCACAAGGTGGCAGAGAACGAGCATTGCCTCGCCTTTCTGGACATCATGCCTTTGGTTCGTGGACATGTATTGGTGATACCGAAGAGGGAGGTCGATTATATTTTCGACCTGGATGCAGAAACCTATCGGGAGCTCTGGGACTTCGCAAGGCGAGTCTCTCCGGCAATCCGTCAAGCGATCCCTTGTAAAAGGATAGGTGTCGCCGTGATTGGCCTTGAGGTGCCACATGCACACATTCACCTTGTGCCGATGCAGCATGTCGGAGATATCAACTTTTCACAGCCCAAACTCAACTTATCACAGGAGGAGCTTTCTGAAACATGTGCTCATATTAGAGCGCATGTGGATCCGAAGTTGTGCGCTTAGGGTGTTTTCATTTCATCCGGTTGTTAGGCGGATGATCAGGTGGTCCGGCCCGGGTTCTCTCTGACAAAGGCTCCCCAATCCGATTTCGACTTTTTACCGGAGGGGCTTTTCGAGACGATTTTTTTCGATGTCCTGTTTTGGTCCCAAAGTGGATTGCCCGTTTGAAAATAATGGCAAAGTGCCACTCCGACTGCGTCGGTGGCATCCAGGTATTTGGGGCTCTGTTCGAAATGCAGAATGCGTTGGATCATGGCCGCTACTTGTTCTTTCGAGGCCCCACCTTTCCCGGTGATCGATTGCTTTATCAAGCGGGGAGAGTACCCGAAAACCGGCAGTTGCTTGTTCAATGCTGCTGCCATGGCCACTCCCTGTGCCCGCCCAAGCTTTAGCATCGATTGAACGTTTTTTCCGAAGAACGGCTCTTCCAGTGCACATTCATCGGGGTGATGGGTGGCGATAAGCTCGCTAACCGTTTCAAAAATCAACTTCAGTCGGTCGAGGTGGTGATCGGTTTTGTCAAGTTTCAAAACACCAGCCGTAACCAGTTCACAAGAACTTCCCAGAATGCGGATCACGCCGTATCCCATCACCACAGTGCCTGGGTCGATACCCAGGATGACACGCTCGGGTGTTGTTTTCATTCGCGATTGCATATTCTTTGGAAGGCCTCCCAAGTTACGATTCCGGCGCAGACCGCTACGTTCAAGCTATGTTTGGTGCCCTCTTGTATGATTTCGATGCATCCGTCACAGGCATCGATCACGGCCTGGCTTACTCCATCCATTTCGTGTCCCAGAACGATGGCCAAGGGCTTTTGCTGAGCCGGGAATTCGGAAAGTGAAATGCTTCCTTTGGCCTGCTCGAGTGCGAACACCGCATAGCCCTTGTTTTTAAGATCCATCACCACCGAAAGCGTATCGGCATGATTCGACCAGGGTACAGAAGCCGTTGCGCCAAGCGCCGTCTTTTCAATCTCCCGGTGTGGAGGGCAGGCTGTTATACCGCAGAGGTACAGGTGCTGGACTAGAAATGCATCCGCTGTGCGAAAGATCGATCCCACATTGAGGGCGCTGCGGACCTGGTCGAGCACCAAAACGAAATTCAATTTCTTTTTCTGTTGATAGGCAATCAGGTCGGGGCGACCCAGCTCTTGGTTGCTTAGCTTCTGCACGCGAATGGATATCTTAGCACAAAGATCGAAGATACCGTGAAAGAGGAAACGCCACTGATGCAGCAATACAATAGCATCAAGGCCAAATACCCCGACGCCCTGCTGCTGTTCAGAGTGGGCGATTTTTACGAAACATTCAATGAGGATGCCGTGCGGGCTTCCCAGGTTTTGGGCATCGTGCTCACCAAGCGAAGCAATGGTGCCGCCGCCGATATGGACCTGGCCGGTTTTCCGCACCACTCCCTCGAAAGCTACCTGCCCCGTTTGGTGCGTGCCGGATTGCGTGTAGCCATCTGTGACCAGCTGGAGGATCCCAAAACGACAAAGAAGATTGTTAAACGCGGTGTGACCGAGGTGGTGACCCCCGGCGTGACGTTCAGCGACAAGATCCTTGAACAAAAAGCGAATAATTTCCTGGCTGCATGGTATCAGTCCTCACCCAAAGGAATCGCAGGACTTGCCCTGCTCGATGCCAGCACGGGGGAGTTTTATGTAGGCGAAGGGCAATCCGATTACATCGACAAGCTCCTGCAATCGTTCCAGCCTAGTGAAGTCCTGGTGCCCCGAAACTCGAAAGCCGACTTCGAGCAACGCTTCGGTAACAGGTTCAATACCTACTCTTTGGATGAATGGATTTTTCAACCGCTCTTTTGCCGTGAATTGCTGGCAAAACACTTTCAGACCAGTTCGTTGAAAGGGTTTGGAGTGGACGGTATGGACGCGGCAGTCGTAGCCGCCGGTGCCGCACTTCACTACCTGCAGCAAACCCGACAGGAAGCTTTGGTTCACATCGGTTCGCTCTCCAGAATGGAGGAGGACCGATACGTCTGGTTGGATCGGTTCACCATCAGGAATCTTGAATTGGTGAATTCTCCACACGAAAACGCCAGAACGCTGCTCAATGTACTCGATTCCACCGTTTCGCCGATTGGTGGCCGGATGTTGCGTCGTTGGTTGTTGATGCCACTCAAAGAGTTGTCGGTGGCACGTCAGCGTTTGGAGAATGTGGATGCCTTGACCGGGAATGCAGAAACACTTGAAGTATTGCAACAGTGCTTACAGCGGTTGGGAGATCCGGAAAGGATCGCTTCAAGAATTGCTATCCGTAAACTAGGTCCCCGGGAGGCCTTACAACTTAAACGGTCGCTTCAACAAATACCGGAGATCAAAGCACACCTGAACGAGGTGGGATCAGAGGGGTTCAAAGCACTCTCAGATCGGTTACAACCTTGTACTGCGTTGCTTGACAAACTGGAATCGGCTTTATCCGATGACCCTCCTGCATTGGTGGCCAAAGGAGGTGTTTTCCGTGAGGGCTACGATACTGCTCTTGATGAGATCAGGACACTGGCTACCCAAGGAAAGGATGTGCTTCTGCGCATTCAAAGGGAAGAGGCTGAGCGCACCGGCATCACCTCCTTGAAAATCGCCTATAATTCCGTTTTCGGTTATTACATCGAAGTCACCAATTCACACAAGTCGAAGGTGCCCTCCGAATGGATCAGGAAGCAAACCCTGGCCAATGCGGAGCGGTACATCACAGAGGAGTTGAAGGTGTATGAGGAGAAAATTCTCGGGGCAGAAGAAAAGATGCTTCGCATCGAGGAGCGCCTGTATCAGGAACTGCTCGAGTTCATGTCTTCGTACATCCCTGCTTTGCAACTGAACGCCGTAGAGCTTGCCGCATTGGACTGCTATTGCAGTTTTGCATCTGTCTCCGTTCGTAACGGTTATGTCAAACCCGAGCTGGACGAAGGTACAGTATTGAATATCGTAGGAGGTCGTCACCCCGTTCTGGAAAAGCAGCTGCCCTTGGGAGAGTCGTACGTTCCCAACGACGTGTTCCTCGACACCGAACAGCAACAAGTCATCATGATCACCGGTCCGAATATGTCCGGTAAATCGGCGGTATTGAGACAAACCGCATTGATCGTCTTGATGGCTCAATGTGGTTGTTTTGTTCCCGCACAACACGCTTCCATTGGCATCGTAGACAAGGTGTTCACCCGTGTGGGAGCCTCGGATAACCTCTCTCAGGGAGAGTCGACTTTCATGGTCGAGATGAACGAAACGGCCTCCATCCTGCACAATATTTCATCCCGCAGCCTTGTACTGCTCGATGAGATCGGCAGAGGAACCAGCACCTACGACGGTATTTCTATCGCCTGGGCGATTGCCGAGTACCTTCACGAGCATCCGCAAAACCGTCCTAAAACCCTCTTCGCCACCCATTATCACGAGCTCAATGAGATGGCTTCGCGTTTTCCCAGGATCCGCAATTTCAACATTTCCATTCGGGAAGACGGTAACCATATCCTGTTTTTGAGGAAACTGGTTCCGGGCGGAAGCGAACACAGTTTTGGTATCCATGTGGCTCGGATGGCAGGAATGCCCGCCAAAGTACTCAACCGGGCACAGCAGATGTTGGAAACCCTGGAGCGAGCCCATAGCGATTCGGGACTTGTCAGCGCCTCGGGCCATTCCAGCCTCAAGGAGGAATTGCAGTTGAGTTTCTTCCAGTTGGATGATCCGGTTCTGGAGCAAATCCGCGAGGAAATACTCAGAACAGACATCGATACGCTCACTCCGGTGGAGGCCTTGTTGAAATTGAATGAAATTAAGAAGTTGATTTCCAGGGAGAAAATGAAAATGAATGCCATCTAATTTGAATATGCATTCGATTTCGCCGTACTTTTGCGGCACATTGCGAAAGTAGCTCAGTTGGTAGAGCACGACCTTGCCAAGGTCGGGGTCGCGAGTTCGAATCTCGTCTTTCGCTCGAAAATCAAGTCCCTTTTTAAGGGACTTTTTTTATTTCCGCCAAAGCATTTGGTTGCGTTGATGCATTGAAGGCGTTTGGCTCAGACTCAGATTCGAGATTGTCATTTCAGCGGACTCATTTTACAGATGCTTTTTCATTGCACGGAACAAGTGGAATGAGCTATGTCATTTCAGAAATTTATGAACTCATTTCGATGTAAAATATTGAATAGCAAACTTTTAAAAAGTTTACATTTTTAGGCGGATTGCACCTTCGTCACAAAGTTTTTTCAATGAACTACGTCTTTTGTTTTTTTTGTTTTCTTTGTCTGTTGACAGCATAGATTCAAAAAAACCAACCCTATGTCAAAGAAATTCCATTTGCTCCTGGCTACAACACTGGTTACCGGTGCGCTTATTTTCTCCTCCTGTGAAAAAGAAGCCGAGAAGGATGAGTATCCGGCACCCGTGGCGCTGCCAAAATCGGGCAGGATCAAATTCGTGCATGAAGCCTACGACCTCGGGAGCAGGGTCAATGTATCCATCTCCGATAGCCTTATCGGAATCAACCTCCCCAGCCTTGATTTTGTCAGTCCCTACCTGTCGGTTCCTCTGGGTGCTCAAAACCTTGAGTGGTTTAAACTGTCGGATTCAACAGACTTGTTTTCTGCTCCGGTCACCGTGGAGGATGGAAAATTTTATACAACATTTGTCACGGTCGATGGGTCGGGTAATCCAGCCCATTTGATCCTGGAAGATGATCTCACGACACCTTCCACAGGCAATTCACACATCCGTTTCCTACACATGTCACCCGATGCCCCCAATGTGGATATCTCGCTTTGGGAGACCGGACGTGAAATGACTGCCAACGACAACAAGGATTTCTCAGTGGAAGGCGGAGGTCTCTCCTTTACGCTCACTCAGGCAATCAAGCTGGATAGCATTACCGTGAAGTCGGTTGCAGGCACCTCGATGAACATTAACCTGTACGATAGTGCAGGAACAAACATTCTTCAAAGCTCAGCCCCGGTCAGTTTCGTGTCGGGCGAGATGAAAAAAGTCTACCTCGGATGGTCCATGCAACCGGGCACATACCGCATCATCGCAAGTAACCTGAACGGAGGAACTTTCGTCGGAGCTGATCAAGGTGTAATCTATCCTGCTCCGCTTACGGATCTTGGAATAGCCCGTATCAACGGCAGTGTCGATTCACCCGATGGAACGGTGGATGCGAACAGTGGTAAATTCTATTACTTCTACAATTGGGATTTCAAAGTGGTAGAGAATGTGTTTGCAAACGCCGCATTCATGGCTCCTTCAAACTACCAGCCTTTCCTTTCCGGCAAATACGATGTGGTGGTAAATGTTGCCGGTTCACCCGGAGCAATTGCGTTGAAAGTGGATGATGTCACTTTCAGTTCAGGAAGGATCTATACCCTCATCGCCCGCGGATCCGTTGCATCAGGTGCTACAACACCCCTTGCCGCCAAGTTGATCCTCGATAAGTAATCTTCTCCGGACACACCCTAACTTAAAACGGCCCGCCATTTGACGGGCCGTTTCATGTTCATGGCCTTCCCGATTTGTTCAAACCTCCTCAAAAAAGACTGAGCGGACCTAGTTTGGGATGATTTCTGTCGTCGAAATCAAAGGTTGTACCCGGGACGGGGGTCGAACCCGTACAGCTTTTAAGGCTACAGGATTTTAAGTCCTGCGTGTCTACCAATTCCACCACCCGGGCATCAAGGAGCATAAGCGCTCCAAATGCAAGCCCCAAAAGTAAGCCATTTCCTTTAGGTGGGATTCTATCTTTTCAAGGTCTTAGTGTTCCACATTGCATTGATTTACCTTGAACAGACCCCATTCACGACTGAGCTTCGTATTTTTACCCGCAACTACTGCCAAAGACTAACGTCTGCGGTTTCTCCCAGGATGCTCCGCTACATTCGACTACCCAAACCCGTCTGGTTGACTTTGGGTTTTCTTTTTTCAGGTCTTGGGATTGCTGGAATCATCCTGCCGATGATGCCGGGACTGGTTTTCTTTATTGCTGCCTCCTTTTGCTTTGCGAAAAGTTCCCGCAAATTCCTCCGGAAAATAATCGGTCACCCCAAAATCGGTCCTCAGGTCATGGATTGGAAAAGAGGGCGGGGTATGCGTATGCGAACAAAGTTGTGGGCCATTTTCCTCGTCACCTCTAGTCTCACCTATAGCATTTTCTTCATGGTGGAGCTGGTTTGGGTGAAGTGGATCATCCTGGTGTCTATTCTCGGTATCGATGGATATATCCTTTCCGTAAAGACCCGGAAGCCGGATCCTCGCGTCCATTCATTGAAAACATCTAAACGTGAACATGTCCCAGAAAATTCCAATTCGCACACTTAGGCGCTTCACCACACCGCTGAAACCCGTATTGCTTGGCGGTGAGGAATCTTACGGGCTTCCCGAACACATCAGTTTGGAAGTGGAGTATGATCGTTTGGGCAAGATTATCCGTGAGGTCAAATTCGACCAGCATGGCGAAGCAGAAGAAATCCATAGCTACCGTTACGACGAGCGTGGTCATCTTCTGGAACACCTGATGGAACTTCCTCAAGATGGTATCATGGAGAAATTCGTGACCGAGCTGACTCCTGACGGGAATCCCCTTTCAATCATCAAATTCTACGGTGACGACCCCGGCGAAAGAACGGAATACCGTTATGGTACACATGCTCATCCTGTATTTATTCACAGAACCGATGCGGATGGCGAGTTCGATTCATCCGATGAGTTCATCTATGACGACTCCCCAAGGCTGATCAAACGATCATTCAAGTCGACCTACGAGGAAAAGGAGTTTCAGTTCAGTTACAACGAAAACGGTTGGCTGGCGGAAGAGATCGAACTTGATTCATCAGGTGATCTGGTGTCTACGTTGCAGTACGACTACCGCGATGACGGACAAGAGGCGGTTATTGTCAAGAAAAACGCGTCTGGCAAGACGGAATCAACCCAAGTGAACGAATTTGACGAACTGGGGCGCGTGGTCCGGCGAGTCTCCAAGGGATTCTACATCCGCATTTCAGGTTACGTTTACGATGAGCTTGGTCGTTTGACGGAGGAAACGCTATCGGATGAGAATGGTTTTGTGATTTCAAGGAAACACACGGTGTTCGGTGAGGACGGCAGGATCTTGCAAGAAACCGCTTATGAAACCGATCTTACCCGCACCGGACGCGATTCGCATCTCGCTCATCGCTTCGAATACGAGGATTTTTCAGCAGACTGAAACCCATTCATACCGTCGGTTGTTGTTCTTCGGTAAGTCAACGTCACTACCCATCATGGCATTTAAAAACCTGAACGAATTCATCCGGCTGCTGGAAGAGAAAGGAGAATTGGTGCGTATCCGCGAGCGGGTCAGTCCCGAGCTTGAAATCACCGAGATCACCGATCGTGTTTCAAAGTGTTACGGACCAGCTTTGCTTTTTGAAAATACAGGAACTGAATTTCCGGTGTTGATCAATGCCATGGGAACCGAAAAGAGGATGGCGATGGCTCTGGGTGTTGAACGTCTGGATGAAGTGGCGGAGGAGATCGAATCCTTGTTCAAGACGATTACGGGTCCCAAGAATTCCTTTTTCGACAAGCTGAAGATGCTTCCGCAGCTCGGTGAAATTGCATCCTGGATGCCAAAGGAAATCAGTGGCCGGGGCGCTTGCCAGGAGGTGGTGATGGAAAAACCCGACCTGACCCGGATCCCTGTGCTAAAATGCTGGCCCGAGGACGGCGGTCCGTTCATCACGCTACCGGTCATTCAAACCCGGGATCCCCTTACCGGAATCCGTAATGTCGGTCTTTACAGGATGCAGGTGTTCAGTCCCGATATGACGGGAATGCACTGGCATCGCCATAAGGTGTCGGCCCGCCACTTCAACGAGTACAAGAAACTGGGAAAACGGATGCCCGTTGCCGTGACCATTGGCGGCGATCCTGCCTTGACGTATGCGGCCACCGCTCCTTTGCCCGACGGCGTGGATGAGTTCATGTTAGCCGGGTTCCTGCGAAAGAAGCGTGTCGAGCTGGTGAAGTGTCTCACCATCGACATGCATGTGCCGGCCGATGCCGATTTTGTGATAGAAGGTTACGTGGATCCCGAAGAAGAGTTTATTCTGGAAGGTCCTTTCGGAGATCATACCGGGTATTACTCACTTGCTGATTTTTACCCCCGCTTCCACGTCACGGCCATCACGCACAGGAAAAATCCGGTTTATCTGGCCACCATAGTCGGTATTCCCCCACAGGAGGATGCCTGGATCGGCAAGGCTACCGAACGCATATTCATTGCTCCCATCAAGATGACCATGGTCCCCGAAATTGTGGACATGGTTTTGCCCGTTGAGGGTGTTTTTCACAACCTGGTGATTGTCAAGATCCGGAAAGAATATCCCGGTCAGGCACTCAAGGTGATGAACTCGCTTTGGGGAGCCGGTCAGATGATGTTCACCAAGATGATGATCGTGGTTGACGGTGATGTGAACATCCATGACCAACTAGAGGTAGCCAAATACATCTCCCGAAACGTGGATCCCTTGCGTGATATCACCTATTCGCAAGGCCCCACCGATGTGCTCGATCACAGTTGTTCCCGCGCAGCCTTTGGTGGGAAAATGGGTGTCGATGCAACACTGAAGATGGAAGAGGAAGGAGGCGATGGTTTTGTTCCGGAAGTCAATAATGTGCACCGAGCAGATACGGAGTCCATTGTTCGTGCAGCACTAGGGCTTGCTGAGATCCGTCAGTGCAATGCCACCTTGCTCAACGCCGGAATCTCCATGGTTTTTCTTTCCATTCAGAAATCCAGAAAGGGCCACGTTCGCGAAGCGGCTGAACAGATCATTTCCTTGGAGGAATTCAAAAGTGTCAAAGTGGTGATATTCCTGGAGCACACCATGGACATAGACGATGTGGCTGATGCCGTGTGGAGGTTTTCCAATAACGTAGATCCCCGTCGCGATCACTTCGATTTTCCTGCACGAACCGAGGACGAAGTCAATCATGTGGTGTTCGACGGCACCCGCAAAACGCTTGAGTACGACGGATTCACGCGCGACTGGCCGAATATCCTTGCATCCGACTCTCGTACCATCGAACGCATCGATGCCGTGTGGAACAATTTGGGTCTGGGTCCAATGATCCCATCGCCATCGAAAAAGTACTCCAATCAGCTGTACGAAGGCGGTGCAGTAGCCAATCCCTGATCAACGGATCCGAACGCCAGCTTCAATCGGGAAGTGGTCGCTCAGGCGATTCTTCATCGTTTTGAACCATACTGTTTCCAGCTTCGGGCTATGGAGGATGTAGTCGATCCTGAATCGCACCGGAAGTCCGATATATGTGCTTCCCAAGCCGGATCCCTCCTCGCAAAATGCATCTTCCAGATTGCCACGAACGGTTTGATAGGCATAAGAGAACGGAGGGTCATTGAAGTCACCACATATTACAACCGGAAACGGGGAGTTTCGAACATGTTCAGCCAGTTCATCGGCCTGTCCCGCTCTGATCCTAACCGCTTTTCTAATACGTCGTAAGATGTTTTTGGTCCCTTTTAACAAACCATCCCGGTTTTCTTCTTCTACATTTTCGATAAATTCATAATCGCCGGGCTTGAAATGGTTCGATTGGAAATGCAGGTTGTAAACACGAATGGTGTCCTCCTTGATTTGGAGATCGGAGAACATGCAGAAGTTTGTTTTTCCTTCGGTATAGAACACCGTGCCCTCGTTTACAACAGGAAACCTTGAAAATGTCGCTAATCCCCAATGGTCTGATTTGCGAAGCGTAATCCCATAGCGGATCGATGAAAATGGCAGCCCAAGTATCTTCTTGAGTGTGTCGTTGTTTTGAAAACTGCCCTCGTCGCTATGATAATACTCTTGCAGGCACAGCACATCCGGAGATTCAGCGATGAGGAGTTTGAAAATACTGTCTCGTGTTTTCAGGTTCCCGGTCCAGTTATAAAGATCGAATAGCCTGACATTGTAAGACATGATCCGTATGGTTGTGGAATCCTTCTGCTCTTCAGACGCAATTATTCCCGGCTGATAAACCCTGCTGATGTGCTCGTAACCGATGAGAAGGGCGGCCGCTGAAATGAAAACGTAACGGTGCCTGCGCATGGTCCACCATATCATGAATAGGATATTGACCAACAAGTGTACGGGATAGGAGACGGCCAGGATTTCCAAAAACCAGAATCTTTCGGGGTGGATGGAGGCGGCGGCCTGTGATCCCAGTAAAGCAAGAGCCACGAACATGTTCAGCCAAAAAAACAGCGGGAAACGCAAACGTCGTCCTGCTTCACTCGCGGTCTTTCCGGATTTAGTCGTTTCCATGCTTCACCAAGGCGAATTTAGGGTTTTTCAATGTCTGTCATTTGAGGTTTTGCCCATTACCTTTGCGTAGTGGATCCGCTGATACTTGCTTTTTCTCCCTGCCCGAACGATACCTTTATGTTCGATGCTTGGGTGAACGGTCGTTTGCCCGAAGCTCCGCAAGTGAACCCAATCCTGGAGGATATTGAACAGTTGAATAGCCGAGCCCTTGCGGAAGAAGCCGATGTGTTGAAGATGAGCTTCGCCGGTTTTCCCGAGGTGAGCGAAAAGTACCAGATCTTGAACGCCGGTGCCGCTTTGGGATTTGGATGCGGTCCGCTCTTGGTGAGTAAAGAGCCGGTGGAGGTTCCTTTTTCCCCTGAACTTTCCGTAGCCATACCGGGCAGGCGTACCTCTGCAAATCTGCTCCTTTCGACTTTCTTTCCAATGCTTTCCCAAAAAAAGGAGGTGCTTTTCTCCGACATCGAGGAAGATGTGCTTTCCGGTAAGTCAGATCTTGGTCTTCTTATTCATGAATCGCGGTTTACTTATGCACAGAAAGGACTAGTTAAACTTGCAGACCTTGGTGAACGATGGGAGCAGCTTCACCGGCAACCGATTCCCCTGGGTTGCATCGCTGTGCGAAGAAGCCTTCCGGATCAAGTTAAAAAACGCATCGAGCGAAGTTTGAAGCAGAGCGTGTTGCATGCCTTTGCGAATCCTGCCGATTCAGCCACTTACGTACGTTCCCATGCTGCCGAAATGAGTGAAGAGGTGCAGCGCCAACACATCGAATTGTATGTGAATCGCTTTTCGGTAGATTTGGGCGAGGAAGGTAGGGCGGCCGTTCGTTATCTGTTTAACGCGGGGTACCGGCAGAACATTTTGCCGAAGGCAGTCGAACCCATATTCTTAGATTATGAGCACAAGTGAATTCCAAAAGAGTATAGTGGTGACCGGTGCCGCCGGCTTCATAGGCAGTGGACTGGTCGGCAGGCTGAACAACCTGGGTCACTCAGAAGTTATCGTGGTTGATGATTTCTCCAATGAGAATAAAAAAAACAACCTAAAGGGCAAGGTTGTTTCTTTGAAAATACATCGTGATGAATTTCACTCCTGGTTCCGCGAAAATGCAAACCGGGTGCGAATGGTCTATCACATCGGGGCTCGTACAGATACCACGGAGTTTGATGAGCAGCTGTTGAATCGGCTTAACCTGGAGTACTCGAAGCAGGTATGGGCCACTTGCACTGATGCCGGCATCCCGCTTGTATATGCATCCTCGGCGGCAACATATGGTGGCGGTGAACAGGGATATGCCGATGACCATGCCATCATTCCTTCGTTGGCACCCTTGAACCCCTATGGCTGGTCGAAGCAACACTTTGACATGTGGGTTTTGGGACAGGAAAAAACTCCTCCTTTCTGGGCCGGGTTGAAGTTCTTCAACGTGTATGGTCCGAACGAGTACCACAAAGGCCGAATGGCCTCAGTTGTTTTTCATGCCTACAATCAGATCCTCCAGGGTGGTTCTGTCAGGCTGTTCCGGTCGTTCCGGTCCGATTATCAAGACGGTTGGCAGCTGCGTGATTTTGTTTATGTGAAGGATGTCCTCTCCGTTTGTCAATATCTATTGAATGCCAAGGTGCCATCGGCAATTTACAACCTGGGTTCCGGGAAGGCCCGTTCTTTCTACGACTTGGCATCTTCAACTTATGCAGCCATGAATCGTCCTCCTCAAATTGAGTTCATCGATATTCCCGAAGACATACGCGACAAGTATCAATACTTCACGGAAGCGGATATGCGAAAACTCATCGCCACGGGTTACGATAAGCCATTTACTGCTCTTGAAGACGGTGTCGGAGATTACGTAAGAAATTACCTGGCCGAAGGGACTTATCTTTAGAAAAGAAAAATGACGGGTTTTTTCTCCAGGATATTCGATTCGCGGATTTTTCGCTACTTCATTTCTGCCGGTCTGGCTACCTGGGTGGATGTGGTGGTGTACTTCCTTGCATTCAATTACCTCTATGAAAAAACTGATATCGTATTTACGGAAGGATTCGTCATCGCATCCACAACGGCCTCTCTTGTGATGAGCTATACCGCAGGACTGATTACCAATTTCACACTGACGAAGATGCTCGTTTTCAAGGAGTCGGACCTGCAAACCCACCAACAGCTTTTTCGTTACGTATTGGTGGCCTTGTTGGTTCTCGCACTGAATTGGTTGATGATGCGTTTCCTCATTCGGAGCCTCGAATGGTATCCGACGGTCGCAAGGGGTGCCTCTGCAATTTTAATCGGTGTGCTGAGTTTCAGTATACACAAGGTGTTTTCCTTTCGCTCGTCGAAGTAGGTCTGGCGGAAATTTCGACCTGGGAAGCACTACGTGTGCAATGGGTTTACAACTGGTCTTTGAGTTCAGTCAGGAAGTTCTTTAAAGATAAAAGCGATTTCCTCAGCTCCATTTCCTTCTCCAGGTCCTTCTTCTTTTGATCCAGGATTTTCCGGGCACCATCCAACGTGTAACCTTTTTCCTTCACCAGGTGGAAAATGAGTTTGAGGTTTTGCAGGTCTTCAGGAGTGAAAAGACGGTTCCCCTTTTTGTTCTTCTTGGGTTTGAGTATATCGAATTCCTTTTCCCAAAATCGGATCAGAGAGGCATTCACCGCAAACATCTCCGCCACTTCTCCGATGGAGTAGTACAGTTTTTCGGTTTCCTTGTCGATGTCGATGATTGGAGCCATGGTGCTGTCCGTTCAAACGAAGATAATGCCTGAGGGGTTACCCTTCAAGTAGTAGTCCAGGATCAATCGAAACTCTGGTTGGATTGTGAGGCTAATTCACGTACCAGGTCATATTCCTCAGGCGAAAGGTCGTTGAAGAAAAAGTGGATGGGGTCGATTTTCTTGCCGCCGCGGATGACTTCATAATGGAGGTGAGGACCGGTAGACGAGCCAGAGTTCCCCACATAACCGATGATATCGCCCCGTCGGACTTTCTGGCCCGGTCTGACAGCGAATCGGCTCATGTGGGCATAAAGTGTACTGTAGCCGAATCCGTGGTTGATGACGACGTGATTACCGTACCCGCGGCCATTGAATTCCACTTTGGCCACTACACCGTTACCGGTTGCGAAGATCTCGGTTCCGATCGGGCTGGTGAAGTCAATGCCCTCGTGTGGCATGGATGTTTTGTAGATGGGGTGGATACGGTAACCGAAACCGGAGGCCAATCGGGCGTTTGATCGCTTGGAAACCGGTTGGATAGCAGGAATGGAGGCAAGGAGTTCGGCTTTTTTTCTCACCAGTCCGAACACTTCATCGTAGGACTTACTCTGGATGTATAGGCGGCGGAACAGTTTATCCATGCTCCGGGAGGTGTTGGTCATCAATTCCGCATTGTCGAATTTCTCGAGTTCCTTGTAACGGTTGATTCCTCCGAATCCGGCCTCCCGTACCTCCTTGGCAATCGGATCGGCTTCAAAAATGACTCTGTAGACCTGGTCGTCCCGCTTTTGAAGATCCTCAAGGACCGATGAAGCCAGTTCCATACGCTGCTGCAGCAGTTCGTACTGAAGTGTCATTTCATTCAATTCCCGCTTGAGCTGTTTCTCCTTGGGGGAGTCGAGAAAGGAGTAGGCCAGCAGAAGAACAATGGACCCGAAAACCCCTGCTGTCGACAACCAACCCATCACCCGAAGTAGTCGTTTCCGGAAAGAAACAACCACCCGTTCGAACTTGAGTGATTCGGTATTGAAGTAGTACTTCGTGCGGGGCATCCCTTTGATTACCTTTGGGGGTTTATACAAAATTAACCGAATTCCCGAATAGAGTCCCCATGCGCATCGAGACCGCCGCCCAGATCCGTCAGGCCTTCCTTGACTTCTTCCGTTCGAAAGGACATACCATTGTCCCCTCTGCACCCATCGTGGTGAAGAACGATCCCACATTGATGTTCACTAACGCAGGGATGAACCAGTTCAAGGACATCATCCTGGGCAATGTCACGGCCTCTTCCACCCGTGTGGCCAACACCCAGAA
>JAULUX010000106.1:0-4511 GCA_032111385.1 Bacteroidia bacterium | reverse complement strand
TCGCAGCCGCTTCATCCGACCTCGATCACCCGGTTTCACAGATCACCCTGGCACCAAGCTTGAAGATCCTGCCTGTTCCCTCTTACAGGAAAAACAATTACCATCTGGTTTACGAGCTCAGTGTCCGTACATACACCGGTAGTGAGGAGACACCCGGGGAGTACTACACGCTTGTAGACGCACATAGCGGAGACGTACTTTACAGACAGAACAGAATTGTCAATTTCGCTAACTCCGATATCCAGGTGAGTGGCACTGTCCACCTCACTCACCCCTACAATCCGACAACCGTCGTCAATCTTCCCTATCTACAAGTCAACGTAGGTGGAGTCGATTACAACACCGATGTGAACGGATTCATCAATTTCCCCAACACCGCCCCCTTCGCCGCTACTTTTACACTCAAAGGCCCATGGGCTCAGGTGTACACCGGCGCCAGCGGCACGACATTCCAGTCCTTTTCAGCGAACATGAATCCGGGAGCGAACACCGTACTGTTCGACCCCAATTCCACCACCCAGCACCTTTCCGCTTATTATCACACCAACGTGGTGCATGACTTCATGAAAAACAAGATCGGCACTTTCACAGGGCTCGACTTCCCGATTGAAGTCAGGGTTGACCGTACCGACGGCACCTGCAACGCCTTCTACGACGGAGGGTTGAACTTCTACACCACCGCCGGTGGTTGCAACGCCCTGAGCATGGTGGCCGATGTCGTCTACCACGAATATGGACACGGTATCACCAACGTCTACTGGTCCGTGAACGGCTTGAACTTCAGCAACGGAGCGATGGGCGAAGGGTATTCAGACATTTGGGCGATCTCCATCACAGGAGATCCCATTCTGGGTATCGGTTTCAGCAGTACCGACCCAACCACTTTTGTTCGCGAGTACGACTTCAACAACTCCACCGTGCGTAAGGTCTACCCGCAAAACATCGTCGGACAAGTGCACTCCGACGGTGAGATCATCGCCGGTGCCTGGTGGTCCACCTCACTGCAATTGGGATCGCTGTCGCAAATGTCGGACCTGTTCGCCGAGTCACATGCCGGATTGGCCAACGGCCCGGATGGCGCAGAGGGTCAGGTCTACACTGACATCCTGATCGACGCTCTTTTCGCTGACGACAACGACGCCAATCTCAGCAACGGAACACCCAACGCCGCTGCCATCTCCCAGGGGTTTGCTTTGCACGGGATCAGCCTGCTTTCCAATGCCACCCTCAACCACACGCCGGTTGCAACTTCGCCCGCACAAACAGGAATCACACTCAACGCCAATCTCAGCAACCTCCAGTTCGCCTGGTCTTTGGCCGGTGTCAAAGGAGCCTACAAGATCAACAACGCCGGAGCGTGGACGCCTTTCACCATGGCCAACACCGGAGGAAACAATTACTCGACTACGATTCCCGGACAGCCCGGTGGAACAGTGATCTCCTATTACATCGGTGTTGAAGACGTGAACGGAACACTCAGCAACGTACAGCCTACAGGAGCCAACGATGCCAATCCGAACATTCCCTACTACATCCTGGTCGACTTCAACAAGATCTTTACTGAAGACTTCGATCTGTTCGCCGGTTCATGGCAGGATGGAGCCGCAGGTGACAATGCCACTACGGGCATGTGGGAGCAATACATTCCCGAGCAAACTGATGTAAACGGGACAGTCGTGCAACCCGATTACCAGGTCACTCCCGGTGGTTTGATCTGCTATGTGACGGGAGGAGCCGCGGGAACCGGTGCCGGTTCATTTGATGTGGATGGAGGGAAGACCACATTGACTTCGCCGGTGTTCAATCTGACCTCTTACACAAACCCCACCTTTGAATATTACCGCTGGTACACTAACGACCAGGGAGCTACGCCAGGGACTGATTTCTGGCAAGTGTACATTTCGAACAACGGCACAAACTACATCCCCGTAGAAAACACGAACGTTTCGGATCACAGCTGGCGTCGTTTCGTTTTCCGTGTCAACGATTACCTGACACCGACATCTACAGTCACTGTACGCTTTGTGGCCGAAGATGCTAACGCGGGAAGTCTTATCGAAGCGTTGATGGATGAATTCTCCCTATATGATGCTCAGGGAGCGACCGGCCTGAATGAGACAAGTCCATTTACAGCCGTCAACGCCTGGCCCAATCCGGCCAGTGACGCCCTCACCCTGTCCTGCATTACAACCGAGCAGGAGAAGGGAGCCATTCGCATCTTCGACGCTTCAGGCAGGAATGTCCTGAGCCTGAAAGTTGAACTGCTTCCCGGCAAAAATGATTTCCGGATTCCGACCTCCGACCTGTCTGCAGGTATGTACCATGTACAGGTCATTTCGGGCAAACGTAGCGGCCAGAGCAAATTCAGCGTTTCACACTGAACAGATCAAAATTGACCACGAAAAAGCCCCGGTGAAACCACAGGGGCTTTTTTTTCTATCTGCTTCAGAAGTTAGATCCTATTGGAATTTTGTCGCATCAGCCAGGAACTTGGCCAGACCGGAATCCGTCAAAGGATGTTTCAAAAGGTCGAGAATGGGTTGCAAGGGGCAGGTAGCCACATCGGCACCCAGCTCGGCACATTTTACGATGTGCATAGTGTGGCGAATGGAGGCTGCGAGCACCTGCGTGGAATACCCATAGGTACGGTAAATGTGCACGATCTGCTCGATCAGATCCAATCCATCGGTGGACACATCGTCCAACCTGCCGATGAAAGGTGAAACGTAAGTAGCGCCTGCTTTCGCAGCCAGCAAAGCCTGGCCGGCCGAAAACACCAGCGTGCAATTGGTCTTGATGCCCTTTTGAGAAAAATAGCGAATGGCTTTCACGCCGTCTTTGATCATTGGCACTTTCACCACGATTTGAGGATGAAGCTCGGCCAGTTCCTCCCCTTCACGAACCATACCGTCGAAATCGGTTGAAATCACCTCCGCAGATACATCTCCGCCGCTGGCGATGTTGCAGATATCAACGTAATGCTTCAGCACATTGTCACGGCCTTTGATGCCTTCTTTCGCCATCAGCGAGGGGTTGGTGGTCACACCGTCCAGGACTCCCAGATCGTAGGCTTCGCGGATCTGGTCGAGGTTTGCGGTATCGATAAAGAATTTCATGGGACTGGCTTTTTTTTGATGATGCAAAACTAAAAAGGCAAGGAAGATCACTTCTTCGCTCATCAACCGATGTTGATAACTTGACATTGCCTATATTTGTCCTGGGTAAGTCTTATACGACCAGCTCCTGCGAACCTCCCCAGGGCCGGAAGGCAGCAAGGATAAGCGGTTGAGCGGTGCGATATAAGTAGCTTACCCATTTTTTATTGCCCTTGCCCAATCGGGGGCTGTGGCTTAAATTTGATTTAAATTTGTCCGAATGAACTCCCCTCCTCTCTTGAAAACAGCATTGAACTACGGTGCCCTTTGCGCCGTTTCGTGTTTCCTGGTGTTTTTGGGAATGTATTGGGCCGGAATAAACCCTTTGGGAACAATGACCACCTGGCTTGACTCGTGGATTCCGGTGGTTTTTATGATTTTGGCGACGCTTCATTACAGGAACCGCGAGAACCAGGGGATGATCACCTACTGGCAGGCATTCCGGATGGGATTCCTTACCGCAAGCTTCGGGGCGCTTCTGTATGGCGCCATGGTTTGGATCTTTGGAACGGTTGGAGATCAACAGTTCCTTGACCAGATCAAGCAAGAGCGCTTGAATGCGATGGAACTTTCAGAGGATTTCCTGACTACTTATGTCGATGAATCCGCTTTCGATCAGATGATTGAGAACATCACCAACATGGACATGGCGGATGTCGCTACAGAAGACATTTTAAATAAAGTATTCGGAGGTCTCCTCTGTGCCTTCATCACCGCCGCTTTTACCCGACGCGAACCCCGTTATACCGAAGAATGAACGCGACAACGGACATTTCGGTCGTCGTACCGCTCTATAACGAAGAAGAATCACTACCCGAACTCCATTCGTGGATTCGCAGGGTAATGGAAAAACATGGTTTCCGTTACGAACTCATTCTGGTCGATGACGGCAGTAAGGACAATTCCTGGGAGGTGATCAAGTCCTTGTGTAAAGCAGATGGCAGCTGCCACGGCATTCGATTCCGCCGCAACTACGGCAAATCGGCTGCGCTTCAAAAAGGATTCGAAGCCGCTCAAGGCCAAGTGATCATCACCATGGATGCCGATTTGCAGGACAGTCCCGATGAGATTCCCGATCTGTACGACATGATCGTCCACAAAGGGTTCGACCTGGTATCGGGCTGGAAGCAGAAGCGCCACGACCCACTCAGCAAGACCATCCCCACGAAACTTTTCAACTGGGCAACACGGAAAATGTCGGGTATCGATCACCTGCACGATTTCAATTGCGGACTCAAGGCTTACCGGATGGAGGTAGTGAAGTCGATTGAAGTCTATGGTGAAATGCACCGGTACATACCCGTGATCGCCAAATGGGCAGGATTCGGACGTATTGGAGAGAAAGTGGTTGAACAC
>JAULUX010000105.1:0-3718 GCA_032111385.1 Bacteroidia bacterium | reverse complement strand
CGGTGTTGGGGAAATTGATGAATCCGTTCACATCGGTGTTGTAATCGACTCCACCTACGTTGACTTGTAGGTAGGGAAGGTTAACGATGGTTGTCGGATTGTAGGGGTGAGTGAGGTGGACAGTGCCACTTACCTGGATGTCGGAATTAGCGAAATTGACAATTCTGTTCTGTCTGTAAAGTACGTCTCCGCTGTGGGCGTCAACAAGCGTGTAGTACTCCCCGGGTGTCTCCTCACTACCGGTGTATGTACGGACACTGAGCTCGTAAACCAGATGGTAATTGTTTTTCCTGTAAGAGGGAACAGGCAGGATCTTCAAGCTTGGTGCCAGGGTGATCTGTGAAACAGGATGATCGAGATCGGATGAAGCGGCTGCGATCGCTTCGGATGAAGTAAGCGTCGGGGTGGTGCTTAGACTGATGTCATCGTACACATCCAGTCCGAACATCACCACACGGTGGTCGGGTGTCATCTTTACAGTAGCCCTGCTCCAAAGCACTTCCAGTCCAAGGTGCTTTTGGATGAAATTGGCATGCACATATTTTTTTGAAACGGGTGCGGAAATGAATTCCAATTGAATGGAATTGGGAAGGTAGGCTCCCAGGTGCTGTTGCATGAAGTAGGATGCTACAGAAGCCGGACTGCCGGAGATGCCTGCAGGTATGGGCGCTCCGAATGCCCGGTGAGGTTTGTTGTTTCGCTCATTGAACTGAACCCACCAATCACCGTGCTGAGACACAAATTGCTGCCATTGTGCGGACGATCGAAGATCCGATTGGAGCTTATGGTCGATCAGGTTTTTACTGTCATCCATGAACCGCTTCTGGTGTGAATCGGAATGTGCAGATAACGAGGAGTGGATAAGGATGGCCGTCAACAAGCCGAGAATCAATCGGAGTCGGAGAGTGTATTTCATGAGGGAATGTTGGTGTTTAACAAATGTAACACGACCCGATTGAATTTGAAAGGTGGTTGTTGAGAATAATTGGCTGTTTGTCAGCTTATTGTAAAATATCCTCGGCTTCACGAATAATGATCTCCCTCGCATCGGCCTGCGGGATGAATCGGAAGTCTCCCTTGTTACGGAACCAGGTGAGTTGTCTTTTTGCGTAATTCCGGGTATGTTGTTTTATCAGCGAAACGGCCGTTTGAAGATCGGTTTTCTTGTCCAGGTAATCGAACAGCTCCGAGTAGCCTACGGTTTGCAGAGCCTGATGGTCCCTGAACGGGGCGAGGCGTATCACTTCATCAAGAAGTCCGGCCTCCATCATGCGATCAACCCTTGCATTGATCCGTTCGTAAAGCTCGGCGCGCTCAAACTCCGGTACAAAAAGAAGCGGGCTGAAGTCCGGTGAGCTTCGTTCTTTGTTTAAAAAGCCGGAGTAAGGAAGTCCGCTTTGAAGAATGATCTCAATGGCTCTTCTCAACCTGGCGGGATTCGCCCGGTCTACGTTCTTGAGATGGTCGGGATCCTTTTCAGCCAGGAATTCACAGGCGGCCTCAGTTCCACCTTCCCGGATCATGCGGTTGGCCTCTTCCCGTACATGGGCCTCAATTGTTGGAAAGTGGTCCATGCCTTGAATCAGCGCATCGATATACAGTCCCGTGCCACCGGCGATGACGGCTACTTTCCGGGTTGAAAAGATCCGATCCAGGATCATTCGGCCTTGCGCGGCAAAATCGCCGGCATGAAGCGGTGAATGAATAGAGTGGGAGTTGATGAAATGATGTGGAATTCGTTCCAGTAGGGTGGCATCCGGTTTGGCCGTCCCTATGGATAATTCACGGTAGCACTGCCTTGAATCGGCAGAGATGATTTCCGTTTGAAAATGTTCGGCGATTTCAACTGCAAGTTCACTTTTCCCGCTGGCGGTGGGTCCTGCAATGACAACCAGGATTCGGGAGTCCATGCCGGGAAATGTGGTCGAAGTCGGTCGTGTGGTCAATAATCTTCCCGCTGGTCTTCGTCGGCCGATTCGTAGCCGGACTCTTCTTCACCTTCCGCCATTTCTTCCTCCTCGCCTTCTTCTCCCATTCCGGTCAACTCGTCCTCGTCAACACCTTCTTCGGTTTCAATCATCAATTCTTCAGCGGGCTCATCGGCTTCGTCAACCACATCTTGAATGGCACTATCGCCTGTGATAGCCGACATGAGCTTGGCGAACTCATCATCTTCTGCAACGACCACTTTTGGGGCGATGGTGTGCTGGACTTGTTTGGGGGCTTCGCCATGGACTTTCACGCAAACCGGATAATCGGTCTTGGGGGCGACCTGTGGAACGATTTTCATCAATTCGATGAAAAAAGTCCAGTTGGCATCGTAGTCGCTGACGTAATAGATTTTCTGGTGGGGGTCGGCGACAAAATCACACAACCTGGAATCTACAGTAAGAGCAGATGGCTGTCCATCCTTCCCGGTGCGTGAATCGGTTGAAATCTCACGTCCTTTGATCCAGTTGTCGTTGCTCATGTAAAACGACGCAGGCTTCTTGCCGTCGAATCCGATGGCAGTTTGGATGCAACTGTGGAAGTCCTGGAAGGATTGGTTGCTTTTTATTTCAATATCCCTGAAGACTTCATCGTAGTCCTCAAAGGTGATGCGGAATCGGTATACGACAGCCATGTTGATTGAGTCTGTTACAAAGATACAAGGCAGGTAGAAAATCGCAAATGCAAATGCGAATTCAAACTGGTTTAATTCTTATCAGGAGGGTGTATCCCGATGCCGGCTGCGAAATTGATCATGAAGGCATGGGCCGGGTCGTGCTCGTTGGGGATCTGTCCGTCAAGAATGGCCTCGCGGATGGCATTCTTGATGAGTCCGATTTCTCGGCATGGCTTTAAACTGAAAAACTCCATGATCATCTCTCCCGTGACCGGCGGCTGCCAGTTTCTGACCCGGTCTTTTTCTTCTACTTCTTTGAGTTTCTGACGGACCAGTTCGAAATTGGACCTGTACTTGCGTTGTTTGAATTCGTTTTTGGTGGTGACATCCGCAGAGCAAAGCATCATCAGGTCCTCGATATCATCGCCGGCTTCAAAGAGTAACCGCCTGACAGCCGAATCGGTCACTTCACTTTTGGCAAGTACTATCGGACGCAGGTGCAGCAAAACGAGCTTTTGTACGTACTTCATTTTCTCGTTAAGCGGCAATTTCAGTTGGCGGAAAATCCCGGGAACCATACGTGCGCCTTTGTCTTCATGTCCGTGAAAGGTCCATCCCTGTCCGGGTTCGAAGCGTTTGGTTGCCGGCTTCGCGATATCGTGCAAAAGCGCAGCCCAGCGCAGCCAAAGGTTGGTGGACATGCCCGCCAGATTGTCAAGTACCTCCAGGGTGTGAAAAAAGTTGTCTTTGTGACTTTTGCCCTGAACGGTATCCACTCCTTCAAGCTGGGCGAGCTGAGGGAAGATGAGGGGAAGCAGACCGCACTCCCGAAGCAGAAGGAATCCAACGGAAGGTTTGGGACTTGAAAGTGTTTTATTCAGTTCCTCCGCCACCCGCTCCATCGAAATGATGCGGATCCGCTCTTTTTGGGAACGAATGGCATCAAACGAGTTTTGTTCGATGTGGAAGCCAAGCTGCGAAGCGAAACGAATGGCGCGTAGCATTCGTAGTGGATCATCAGAATAAGTGATCACGGGATCCAGCGGGGTTCTGAGAATGCCTTGGGCCAGATCACTGATTCCGTTGAACGGATCGATCAGGCAACCGTAATCA
>JAULUX010000104.1:0-3496 GCA_032111385.1 Bacteroidia bacterium | reverse complement strand
ATTGCTCGATCTGAACCTCAATAAACAACAGAAGGTCCTGGCCTCATCATCTTCGGTGAATATTCTTAAAGATTACAGTGTGCACACTTTGACCGGCCGTCCAAGGGAAGGGCAGAGCCTTGAAGAAGTAAGGGATTTGATTCTTCAACAGATCATGGAAATCAAATTGGGAAATTTCCCCGACTGGCTGATTCCCGCTATTGTCACCAACCTCCGTTTGGAGCAACAACAGCAATATGAAAGCAACATGAGAAGAGCTTCTGCCATGCTTGATGCGGAGATACTTGGCATTCCTTACCGTGATGCGGTGAGTCGGCTCGACAGGTTGTCGCGGATCAACAAGCAGCAGGTGATTGATTTTGTGCGTACATGGTACGGGGAGAATTATGTGATTGTTATGAAGCGCAACGGGGTGGATGAAAACGTGGTCAAAGTGGTCAAGCCTCCCATCACGCCGGTCGCCACGAATCGCGATAAGCAAAGTGATTTTGTAAAAGAGGTGGTTTCAAAGCCTGTAGCGGAGACTCAACCCGTTTTTCTTGATTTTGGCAAGGACATCAAGCAGGCCATGCTGAAGGGAAAGGTGCCGGTGTATCTGGCCTCCAATGCCGAAAATGATCTGTTTGTACTTACATACACTGTTTCCACGGGCAGCGCCCAGGACAAGCGCTGGCCCATGGTCATGCAATTGCTTGATTTCATGGGGACCGACCGGTTTTCGTCCTCAGCTCTGCAGCAGGAGTTTTACAAGCTTGGATGTAGTTTTTCAGGTTCGGCCTCGGAAGACGAGTTGAGAATCACATTGAGTGGATTGCAACAACACTTTCATGATGCGACGTCCTTGCTTGAAAATGTGCTTTCCAATCCACAAGTAAGCCAGGAAGCCCTTGACAATCTGGTGAAGGATGTGCTGAAGCGGAGAGCGGATGCTAAATTGAATAAAGGAGAGGTCCTTGCTCGTTTAACGGCTTATGCGCGGTACGGCAAGGTGAACCCCTATACTTTTCAGTTGAGTCAGCAGGAGTTGACTGCGCTCACGGTCAAGGAATTGCTTGCTTTACTGCGAAATTTCAACGGGATGGAGCACCGCGTGGATTACTACGGTCCGGCCGACAGTACTTCGGTGATTCAGACACTTACCAAGCTGCACCGTTTCCCCAAAGGACTCCGGGCGGTGAAGGCTCCGGATGTTTTTGTAGAACAGTCTACGTCAGATTCGGTTCTCTTTTTTGTCCATTACGATATGAAGCAGACAGAATTGAATTTTATCTCCAAGGGCGAGGGATTTGATTTGAAGTTGCAGCCGGTTGTTCAAATGTATAACCGTTATTTTTCCGGAGGCATGTCATCTCCCGTTTTCCAGACCATGCGTGAGAGCCGTGCTTTGGCCTATGCGGTGAACAGCCGTTACGCCGTGCCCGGCCGACCGGACCGTTCATTCTACAATACAGCTTACATCGGCACTCAAGCTGACAAACTGCCTGAGGCACTCTCCGGTATGTTCGGGTTGTTGACCGATATGCCTGTCAGTGAGCAAAACTTCAGTCAATCCAGGGATGGCGTGATGCAATCGATCAGGAGCGAACGATTGACCAAAGGGGAAGTGTTGTCCACCTACCATGCGATGAAGCGCATGGGGGGCGATCACGATTGGCGTGAGGACTTGTACAAGGAGGCCGGTAAGATGACAGTGGACGATGTTGTCCGTTTTCAATCGACCTATTTGAAGGGGAGGCCTTTCCGGATCGCCTTGATTGGGAACCGGGAAAAGATCGATTTCAAGACTTTGGAAAAGTACGGTCGTGTTCAGGAATTGACCATGGATGATATCTTCGAAAACTGACCGAATTTCAGTCTTCAGTTAGTGTAATGAGTAGATCAGTGGCTGTTTCCGGCTGAGTAACTGTTCAACAACGTTATCAGTTGTTGAGCCTGAACCACCCCCGATTGTCTCCAGATGACTTTCCCATCCTTGAAGAGGATGAGTGTAGGGACACCCTGGATCTGGAAGGCCGCGGCTGCCTGCGGATTGCGGTCAACATCGATCTTGATCACTGCGGCTTTGTCTCCTACGGTGTGTTTGACCTGCTCCAGGATAGGCGCCATCATTTTACAGGGACCACACCATTCGGCGAAAAAATCCACCAACACCGGTTTACCGGAATGAATAAGCGTTTGAAAAGGGGAGGAGGGTTGTGTGCTTGTTGAGTTCTGCATTTTCTTTAGACTAAAAGTGTCATGCAAAGAAATGAATGAACCCGGGTATGAAACAGTGACAAATGTTACCGGTCTTTGTGAGCCATCTTCAAGGTTTCTTATCCTTGTTTTTCTTTTTGAAGTATTTCTTGAACAAAAAACTGCTTTGCATGGCTTTCAGATTGTCATTGAGCAATTCTGTGCTGGATTCCAGATTTGAAAAACTGTTCATCATGGTTTGGGCCATAACGGTGTCACGGGCAAGGACTCCGAGCGGTCCTGGTGTGATGTTCAGGTCTTCCATGAATTGATGCATATGATGAAGGGCCAGTTTCGCCGTATCAGAGGATGCTTTCAAATTGGAAAGGATGTCCGCGAAATCGTCGGCTGTCTGGTCATTGGAAAGGATCATTCCGGCGAGCCCTTCACCAGCACGGATCTCACCGAGGATGACTTCGGCGTCTGCCGTCAGCTGACCGGCTTTTGATGAAGCGGTTTCAAGATTCCGCAATGTTCTTCTGATGTTTTCAACAGCCATCGAATCTCCGAGCAGGTCCCATATCGGCTCGCTGTCATAGATCTTTCTTGTGATCTTCCGCAAGTCGCCTGAAATGACCAGCACGTTTTCGTTGGTGGTGTTCAGCGTACGCATCATTTCGTCTGTGGCGATCACCTCTGCCGATAAAATGGTGTCTCCTGGGCTTACATAAGTTGAGGATGCATCCGGGGTGGAGATGTTGATCAACTTGTTTCCCATCAAGCCGTCAGAACCGATGTCGGCCAAAGAACGCTTTCTGACATACTTCACCGCATCTTCCCGGATCACCATTTTCACCACGACTGTGGTGTCGTTGACAATGGAAACCCCTTTGACTGTGCCGATAGCTATCCCGGCGAATCGGACGTTGTTTCCCTCGATCAGTCCGTTTACATTGTTGAATGTGACGTAGACCGGGATGGTTTTGCTGAATATGTTTTTATTGCTTCCGATCACGTACATCGAAACGATGAGGATCACCGTGGCGAGTGCAACGAATAAACCG
Source organism: Bacteroidia bacterium (assembly GCA_032111385.1). Lineage (GTDB taxonomy): Bacteria > Bacteroidota > Bacteroidia > AKYH767-A > OLB10 > JAJTFW01. The sequence goes on along the minus strand of JAULUX010000104.1, from coordinate 257 downwards.
AGTTTGAGGTTGTTTGCGGCCTGTTTCATGTAAATTCAAAGAAAGGTTTGATCAGCGGGTCGCCGGATTTTTTCAATTCGTCAAATGTTCCTTGCGCATGGCAGATACCGTTGGCCAGAACCATTATACGGTCGGCGACAATGCGCGCGCAGCCCATGTCGTGTGTGATGATGATGGACGATGTGTTGTATTTGCGTTGAATATCGACAATAAGGTGACTTATTTCTCTTCCGGTTACGGGATCAAGTCCGGTAGTC
>JAULUX010000103.1:0-5429 GCA_032111385.1 Bacteroidia bacterium | reverse complement strand
CTCCGACGTCCTTGAATTGCTCGACAATGCCGAGCGCGATCTGTTCGCCATCGCCGAAAGCAACATCCGCAGGAAATACGAAACCATGTCCAGCCTCGTCAAAAGGGCGCTGCAGGAGGTCGATATCGCCTCCAAGCAGGAGAGTGGAGTAACGGGTGTGCCCAGCGGCTTCACCGAACTTGACCGGGTTACAGCGGGCTGGCAACGCAGTGACCTCGTCATCATCGCAGCGAGGCCGGGTATGGGTAAAACCGCATTCGTCTTGAACCTGGCCAGGAATGCAGCAGTCACTTTCAATAAACCCGTTGCATTCTTCAGTCTTGAAATGTCGTCTATCCAGTTGGTCAACCGTCTTGTTGCCAGTGAAACAGAGATCGACACCGAAAAGCTGAAAAAAGGACAGCTGGCCGATCACGAGTGGAAGCAGCTCAATATCAAAGTCTCTCCTTTGACCAATGCGCCCATTTACATCGACGACACCCCGGGACTCAGCGTTTTCGAGTTGAGGGCGAAATGTCGCCGTCTGGCAGCCGAGAAAAAGATCCAGATGATCATCATCGATTACCTGCAATTGATGACCAGCCAGGACAAAAACAACAAGAATGGAAACCGTGAGCAGGAGATCAGCCACATCTCACGCTCCCTGAAGGGGATCGCCAAGGAACTCAATATCCCGATTCTCGCGCTTTCTCAGCTCAGCCGGAATGTGGAACGTCAGGGAAGCTCGAAGAAACCACAATTGAGCGACCTGCGCGAATCCGGAGCCATTGAGCAGGATGCCGATATGGTTATGTTCATTTACCGACCGGAATACTACGGTTTCCAGGAAACCGAAGATCACCAGCCTACGAAGGATCTCGCCGAGATCATCGTGGCCAAGAACAGGAACGGCAGGTTAAAGACCGTTCCGCTGAAGTTCATCGGTTCACTGACGAAATTCACCGACATGGCCACATTCGATTTTGTGGACGAATCAGGCGGAGACGGTTATGCCACGCAACCCTTCATGCCGAACCCCGCTGTCGGCGGCGGAGGCAGGGTGACCCGCCACTCCAGAATGAACGATATGCCCGAAAGCGACAACAACTTCAATGGCGATGTGCCGTTTTAACGTTCCACTTATAGTATCACCTCGGCAACATTTTTATCTCCGGATCGTTTAATGAATACAGGATGTTTATGAAAGCTGAATTCATGCGTTTTTACATACTCTTTTTTTTGTGCGTATTGCTGGCCATTCCTGCCAGGGCATCTTACATGCTGGTGCCGATGGATGATTCCCAGAAAAACCATCTGAAGGCCTACGGGGTAGCGTACTGGATCCTTACGAACGAAATCGAAGTGGACTGGTTGCTCAATTACCGTGGCGGTAGCTTTCTTTTCAAGCATCTTCCCGCTATCGAAAAGGAATGCAATATCCGCGGAGTGAGCTATCAGGTGATCGCTGACGGTCAGGCCGCTACGATCATCGATGAAATCGCCCGTCCGGAAGCCAACATGGATCTTGTGAAGCTGGAGAAACCACCCAAAATGGCGGTTTACTCTCCCAAAGACAAATTGCCGTGGGACGACGCCGTCACCCTTGTGTTGACTTATGCCGAAATCCCCTACGATGTCATTTACGACGAGGAGGTCATGATCGGCAAACTTCCGTTGTACGACTGGCTGCATATGCACCACGAAGATTTCACCGGTCAATACGGGAAGTTTTATGCGGCTTACCATTCGGCGGCCTGGTACCAGGAGCAGGTGAGAAGCGACGAAAGCATGGCCCGCAAGCTGGGATTCAGCAAGGTGTCGGATATGAAAGGTGCTGTGGCCCGGAGGATCAAGGAGTTCGTTGCAGGCGGTGGGTTTTTGTTTTCAATGTGTTCCGGAACCGACAGCTACGATATATCACTTTCCTGCGAGGGGGTGGATATCTGCGAAAAGATGTTCGACGGGGACGGAACCACATCCAACTACAACGGTAAACTCGATTTTACAAAGACCATCGCTTTCCGCGATTTCAAGCTGGTGACCAATCCGCTGGAATACGAGTTCTCAGACATCGACATGACCAACCAGCGAAAAGTACCCCGCAATGAGGATGTGTTCGTGCTGTTCGAGTTTTCTGCCAAATGGGATCCCGTCCCCACCATGCTCTGTCAGAACCATGAGCAGGTGGTGAAAGGGTTCATGGGTCAGACCACGGCATTCAAAAAAAGCCTGGTCAAGCCGGAAGTCCTGGTGATGGGTGAGAACAAAGCAGCGGGTGAGGCCAGGTATATCCATGGAGAGTTCGGCAGAGGTACATGGACCTTCTACGGAGGGCATGATCCCGAAGACTATCAGCACATGGTCGGTGATCCACCGACTGATTTGAATCTTCACCCGAACTCACCCGGTTATCGGTTGATCTTGAATAACGTGCTTTTTCCTGCTGCGAAGAAAAAGAAGCAGAAGACCTGATCTTCAGTTTAGGAGCTCAGTTCGAATAGGGGAGAAGACGCAAATCTTTTCCGTCAAACTCAGCGTACATGCAGTGATGCAACCATTCGCCGAGGTTGATGTATCTGCTTGAACCGTTCAATGTGATATCGAGGGGCAGATGCCGGTGTCCGAAGATGAAAAAATCGAAGTGCTTCCTGGCCAACTGGTCTTTACAAAAGAGTACAAGCCATTCGTTCTCCTCTCCCTTAAACTCACCGTCATCACCGCCCGTGGCCAAACGACTTTTTCGGGAGAAAAATTTCATGATACGAATGCCGGTGTTGGGGTGGATCCTCGCAAACAGCCATTGGCAAGCCGGATTCGCGAAAACAGACTTGATCAATTTGTAGCCGTGGTCTGATGGGCCCAGTCCGTCGCCATGGCCGAGGAAAAACGATTTTCCGTTGTACTCCTTAACAATTGTATCCCTGTGGATTTGGATCCCCATTTCCTGGGTGAAGTAATCGAAAACCCACATGTCGTGATTGCCGGTGAAGTAGTGCAACTCGATTCCGCTATCGGACAATTCTGCCAGCTTGCCTAAAAGCCGCACATATCCTTTGGGAACCGCTTCACTGTACTCAAACCAGTAATCGAACACGTCGCCCATCAGAAAAAGCACCTGCGCATCGTGACGGATACTGTCCAGCCAACGAACGATTTTCTTTTCCCGCTCCAGGCTTTTTTCCCGATCGGGGATGCCGAGATGGAAATCGCTGATGAAATAGATCTTCTTACCTGGCGCGAGGGCGGACATCGGTTCCAAAGGTAGTGATTGGATCAGAGGACAGAAGAACGCAGCTTGCCGGGTCTCATGCGGTTCAGGTCCACTACGAACCGGATGCGCTCAACAAGTCTTTTCAAACTCATCGAATCCTTGAACTCCGGAGTTCTGAACTCTTCATACCGGCGGATTTCCGCCGAAAGTATGAGCGGGAGATAAATTTCGATGGTCTTCGGGATGATAGTAAGCTGAAGTCCGGCATTGTAGCTCAGTGACTGCGTGAGGTCGTATGCGATCTCAAGGTCTTGCTTCAAGTCTGCGGTAGTGCCGATGTCGGCATACGCTTTCAGGAATGCCAACGGACCGGGAAGGTTGCTGCTTAAGTTTACTGTCAGGATCCAATCCTTGTAGGCTCCGAACGGAGTGTAGGATTTGAATTGTCCCTGGCGCAAGGCCATCTGACTAAATAAAAAGCCTTCGCTTTCGCTTCTTCCGAAGTAGAATTCGTCGAATGCGTAGTCTTTTTGAGGTCCGCTACGGGTCCTGTCGCTCAAATTGAAGCCATACAGGCCTTCAGTGGCGTCCATCAGCAGCAGGCCTCCATAAACCCTGATATCGAAACCGCGTTTGGTTTTCGCATAGGTGAACCGGTAGTTCCATTCCGCCTCTGCTCTGACGACATCGCGATTGGCTTCGAGGCGGATGTCCGTAGACCAGGGGTCAAGCAAGCGCGTGTCTTCGCTGCGGAAGGTGATCCGGTAAAAGTATGAATAATCGAATCTACGCACAGGAAAGTTACTGTCATCCGGTCGTTCCAATTCCTGCTGCCACAGGTGAACGCTTTGCAACTTGATTTGATGTTGTAAACTTGATCGTTCCGGCTTTCTGCGCAACATGAACCTGATTTCCGGCGACAGACGTTTGTAGGAAAGCAGGGTGTTCTTGAAGCGTTCGTTGTAATTCTTGTACCCGATCTGATCGAAGCCGAATTGACGGTAATCGATCCTCCAGATAATCCTGTCCAGCCAATTGTTCTTTATCGGCCTGCGCCCTTCGAGGGTTGCCAGTCCGCTGAGTTGTCCGCTTTTGAAGCTGTACAACGGAACCACACTGTATTCGATTTGGCGATAGGGGAACCCCATGTTGTACAGGTTTATGCCGGCCATCCATCCGTCGTAGTTGTTCCATCCTGCAACAGGTGTGAGCCACGTGGTGCCGCGCTCGGGATGATGCACGCCGGGAAATAGGGCGAAATGCGGTAGGATGAATCTGCTGTCGTTGTTTCGCGTATTCATGTCCATGTTCCGTCCCGAGCCTCCTATGGCGATTCGGTCACATCCATCGCAGGGTAAAGTATGAGTTGTGGGTCCGGACATGAACCAGGAACTCGCTACCGGTTCGCCATTTCGAAATCCTGTGACTTCCACCGGCATGTCGACAGGTCCACGCTCTTTGAGCCGGAATGAATATCCCATTGATATCTTTTCAGCATTTCGTAAGACCACATCACAACCGGTTTTCGCATGCACGAGACCATCGAAAAACCAGGCGAGATCTTTTCCTGAAATCCGCTCGAATTCGTTTCGCAGATCGTCCGGACCAGGATGTCGGAAACACCAGTTACGGTAATAACTGAACATACAGGAGTCGAATACCGGATTCCCCAGGTATGCCGCAAGCATATCCATGGCTACTGCGGTTTTCTTGTAGACGACCGTTCCATAGTTGGTTGAAGTATATTCGTCTGCTGGAAGTCCTATCGGTTGTTCGGTGAACGAGGTGCCGGATGCGAGGTAGGCGAATTTTGTGCTTTTGCGGTAATCCAATCCCGAGAGTCCGGTCAGTCTTCCCAGTCTGCTGGGTCCACCGATGAGTTCATTCCAGTTTCCATATTTCACCGGTGGATATTTGTTCAGGACATAACGCATTTCATAAAAGGAGTTGATCCCTTCGTCCATCCAGGGATGCTGTCTTTCGTTCGATCCGAGAAGTCCGTAAAACCAGTTGTGACCCACTTCGTGTGCGATGACCACTTCCAGCGGGAATGCACTTCCGCTACTGCCGATGATGGTCACGTTCGGGTATTCCATCCCTCCACCGGCAGAGATGGTGCCGTCAACAGCGGTGCATTGGTTGTATGGATATTCACCAACCCATTTGGAGTACCAGTACACTGCATCGGCGATGTATTCCGGTGCTCTTTGCCACAGCCTCGACTCGTTGCAGGTAAAGA
>JAULUX010000102.1:4399-6303 GCA_032111385.1 Bacteroidia bacterium | reverse complement strand
AGGTTCCATCAGCCTTTTCCCCAAGAAAATAGAGGGTTTCGGAAAAGATCAATGATAGAATGGCAGCTAAAAACAGAAGTTTGTCGGCCAGTGTGAATTTCTTGAACATGTCGTGGTGTCTTTTTGAATTATGTAAATGTATGGTTTTGTCTTCTATTCGTGATGGGTTTGTATAACTATTGTAGAGATGACGGGTGTAAATGGTTTATTGGTTCAACGCGATCCATCGTATCTGCATTTTTTCGCTTTAACGAGGTAAAGAGTGTTTTTTGCTACTCAACACCGAAGACAAAGGAAAGCGGAGTCAGCTTACACGAAGGATCCAGTTTGGTTTTGAATGGAATACCTTTTAATCCACAATTAGCGGCAGCCTACATGCCTTTTCCGTATGGACTCTAGCCTTAAATAATGAAAACCGCAAAGTTCTTTTCGGGTGAATCGCGGAAGCTAGAATCTGCTCTTGACGATAGCCGCTGAATGTTGGGGCCACCCGGTTTAAAACAGAATGGGGCTGTTATTAAGGATTCATTCATTTTTTGCTCATGCAGGCATGAAATCAGGAGCTGGAATGATGAACGATCCATGTGTCGATCAAACCGTGTTTTGATTGCTACTTTGAAGCTCCTGGGCCAATCTCTTTTCGAATTTATTATGGATGAAGAGCATAAGCAACCCGAACAATATCGCAGCTACGATCAATGCATTATTGATGATTCCGCTTACGGAGAACGATACTCTGATCAAGATAGTGGAGATGATGAATCCGGAGTTCCGTATCACCTTGTGGAACTCGTCTGTGTGAAAAAAAGAGAACAACAGTAGGATTACATCAGCAATGACAAGTATGTTGAAGAACTGTTCAAAGAAAATATTATTGATATTTTTAAATGCAATTGATGCTTCGTTGCCCGGTTCGAATATACCAATGATCCAACTCACGAACGAGTAGAAGGCGATCACCATCAAGACAGGCACCAAAGCAGTAGCTACACCCTTTTTTGCCTTGATGAATTTGGAAATGCTGCTTGAATTCATAGTCCTGCCCGGGGAAGTGACATATGTCATGTTCCGTTGAACGTGAAATAAATAGATGAGGTAAAATAACAAGACCGATGTGATCAGGTCGTAAGTAAACTGTAAATCATTTTTTATAGAAAACCAATCTGGGGAGAGGGAAAGTTCCGAGAGGTCTTTGAATAAGCGTCTGATAATGATCAGCGCAATGATTTCATATTGCTTTGAAATGTAGGTGGAAGTCGACTTTGGCAGATAGTAGATCAAAAGGTATACTTCATAAACCAATATGAACGAGAAAGGCGTATAAATAGCCGCGATTGGATTTTTCAGTAGGTAGGAAGGCTCATCGATTGAAATCAGGTTTGCGTTGATCAATGCGATGATCGATAAATGGATAAGGAAACTTACCAGTGCAATCCAGAGGACAATCTGTTCACTTCTTTTTTTTGTATTTTCCGAAAGTAGTATTTGATAGAGGCCCTTCAATTGATAGGATATTTGCATGACTTGCGAGTGGTATAGGCCAATATCAATGTCGATTGGCATTGGTGACATCGGGAATTGATGATGCGTGCATTCGGAAACAGTTCCATCTCAGGACACATCAACAATTTTCACAGGGCACGGTAATTCCGAATACCTATCAAATGTAATCCTTTCCTTCAAGACTGATTTTAAAAAACAAGACTCCAAGCCCGAAATTGAGTGAATGTCTCGGGGCCTATGCACTTTCATAACTACGAGCTGTACCAATCAGTACAATTGTCGGTTTGCACGGTTCGTGGCGGTTGCCTCCTTTTTGTGTTCACGGTGTTCACCCGAGCGAGCTCGGCTCCACCATGCTCCGAAATGATGTTTTGAGGATTGCCGGGCAGCGTGCTGTCCCT
>JAULUX010000102.1:0-4299 GCA_032111385.1 Bacteroidia bacterium | reverse complement strand
TCGGTACCACCCTGCTTCCCGGCGGACCTCCGGGGTGGGGAACTAAAACCCAGGCAACCCCGAACCGCTTTGCGGTTCTGGTGTTTTGTGTTCACGGTGTTCACCCGAGCGAGCTCGGCTCCACCATACTCCGAAATGATGTTTTGAGGATTGCCGGGCAGCGTGTGGTCCCTTCGGTACCACCCTGCTTCCCGGCGGACCTCCGGGGTGGGGAACTAAAACCCAGGCAACCCCGAACCGCTTTGCGGTTCTGGTGTTTTGTGTTCACGGTGTTCACCCGAGCGAGCTCGGCTCCACCATGAACACAAAACCCCGGCCTTGCCGGGGTTGCATTGGTTTTGTCGGGGTGAGAGGACTCGAACCTCCGGCCTCCACGTCCCGAACGTGGCGCGCTAGCCAACTGCGCTACACCCCGAATATTCCTTTCAAACGGGAGCAGGTGAAAAGAGTTCCGTGAATCGCCTGAAAGAGCGGGCAAAATTAACGAAATGCGCTTGGAAAACACTTGACAACACCCTGGTTTTTGAAGTACTTTTGCCACGAAGGCTCCTATACCGGAGCTCTTTTAATTTTATGATGAATCCTATTGCGTCATTGCCCCGTTAAACGGATTAGTCCCACAGGTCTGCATCGCCCTCGAATTGAAGGCTTGCAGGCATACCTCTAAAAACAGAATATGGAACACACTCCCATCGATCCGGAGAACACAAACACCCCGGATAGCACGGAATCTCAAGTCGATTCCACTCTTTCTCAAACCTCTGAAGCCCAAGCAGAAGAAACCCCAACCCCTGAACCTGCTCCGGAGCAGATCGCTCCAATTGTGGAAGCAGTAGAAGAGCCGCAGGCATCGGCACCGGAAGTTGCCGATAAGGCGCCTGAATCAACGGCGGCTGCTCTCGAACTGGTGGTCGAAGAGGAACAGGCCGGGTTGGCTACTTTGCCGGTTCAGGAAGAGGAGGTCGATGTAGAACCCATTGAGCATTTCGGGCAAATGGGAAAGGAGGAACTGGTTCAACGTATGGAGCAGTTCAGCAAGGAAGGCGATGTGAACCAGGTTAAAAACCGGGTGCAGGCTGTCAAAGAGACATTCCAGGCCATTGCTCAACCCGAAAAGGACCAAGCCTTTGAGGCCTTTATTGCCGCCGGGGGAGTCAAGGAGGATTTTGAATACAAAGACCCGCTGGAAGAGCGGTTTTTCGGCGCATACAAGCATTATCAGAAGCGGCGTACGGATCACATCCAGGGTCAGGAAAAAGCCCGGTCCGAGAACCTGCGTCAGAAGAACGAGATCCTCCATCAAATGAAGGATATCCTCCAGAAAGAGGAGGATATGTCGAAGGCTTTCAACGAATTCCACGATTTACAGGCCAAGTGGAGAGGCATAGGTCCAGTGCCTCCGCAGAATGTAAACGACCTGTGGTTGACCTATAAACTCTACAGCGACCGTTTCTACGAATTCATTCGTCTGAACCGCGAGTTGCAAGACCTCGAGATGAAGAAAAATCTCGAGATGAAAATGCAGTTGTGCGAACGGGCGGAAGAGCTCCTTCTCGAATCTTCATTGAACAAAGCCATGCAGGAGATGCAGGCACTTCAGAACAAATGGAGGGAGATCGGTTCTGTGCCGCGCGAAAAACGTACGGAGATCTGGCTGCGCTTCAAAGCCGCCGTGGATAAGGTTTACGAAAACAAACGTTCCCACCTGGATTCACAGCGGAAAGTATTGGAGGAAAATCTCACAGCGAAAAACGTTCTGATCGCTCAGGCCGGTGAGATCATTGCTAAAACGTATTCGCGTCATAACGAATGGCAGGAAGGATTACAGCAGTTGCTGGAGGTGCAAACAGCATGGCGGAAGATCGGTCCTGCCCCAAAAGAGCAGAACGACTCCATCTGGCAAGCATTCAAGTCCACTTGCGACCAGTTCTTCCGCAACAAGGACGCTTTCTACAAGCAGAAAAAACAGGAATACTCGGCCAACCTACAGGCCAAGACCGAATTGTGCATTCAGGCGGAAAGTCTGATAGAAAGCACGGATTGGAAGAATACCACCAACACCTTCGTGCGCCTTCAACAGGAATGGAAAAAGCTGGGGCCCGCCGGCGAAAAAAATGAAAAAGTGTGGCAGCGCTTCAAGAAAGCTTGCGATGCGTATTTCGAGCGTAAAAATCTGCACTTCGCCGACCAGGACCAGGCCCAGGGAGGAAACCTCGAGGCCAAGAATGCCTTAATTTCAGAGGTGGAGCAGTACATCCGACCCTCGGATCCCGGCGAAGCCCTGGAGCAGCTCAAGGCCTTCCAACGTCGCTACACCGAAATCGGCCTGGTGCCCATGAAAAACAAGGAGGATATCCAGCAGCGATTCCGGGCTGCTATCCAGTCGCACTTCGATGCCTTGAAGTCTACCCCCGAATACCGCCAGTCCCTTCGCCAGATGCATGGGCAAAATGAACGCAACGACAGCCGTCCATTCCGTGGCGGTGACCGTCCCCAACGCAGCAACCATCAGCCGGAAGCCGGTGGCAGCGACGAACAGCGTCAGCTACAGACAAAGATGACCAAACTAACCGGTGAGGTGCAGTTGTGGGAGAATAACCTTGGATTCTTCGCAAACTCCAAAAATGCTTCCTCACTTCGACAGGAATACGAAGCCAAGATCCAGCAAGCCAAGGATGAGATCCAGAAATTAAAAGACCGGCTGAAGGAACTGAAGAGCGCCACCTGAACCGTCATACAGATGTAAAAAATACCGCCCTCCGCTATCGAATTTAGCAGAGGGCGGTTTCTTTTTTAGAGCCTTCGGATTGGCTGTCAGCCTGATTCGTATATTCGCCTTCCCCAAACCAAAATGTGGAGGGAAGTCCAATACGCCGGTCCCCCATCCGTATATTCGTAAAAGAACACCATAACCATGACCATCTCTACCCGAATTCAGCGATTAACGATCATTCTCGTCCTGTTCGTACTTGGTGCCGCATACCAGGCTTCTGCTCAGGAAAAGTGCCTGAGTGAAATCCTTTTTCAGGAGGAAGCCCGCAAGAATCCCGCTTTGCTTCAAAATCGCGAGAACCTGGAAAATTTTACTGAGTCCTTCTCTGCTGATCATCCCGAACACAATGCACAAAACCGGTCCGCAGGCGTAACCAAGATCATCCCGGTTGTAGTGCATGTCATCCACTATGGCGGAATCGAGAATATTTCGAAGGCACAGATCATCGACCAGATCGATTCCCTCAACAAGGACTTCAATTACATGAACTGGGATTCCATATACACTCCGGCACCGTTCAAGCCGCTGGCCGGTAGTCTCGATGTGGAATTCCGCCTGGCACAGTTGGATCCAAACGGTGCCTGCACTGACGGCATTGTTCGGGTATACTCCCCACTGACCTACAACGCCCGTAACAACGTCAAGGCCCTGAGTTACTGGCCCAGCAGCAAGTACCTGAATATCTGGATTGTGAACAGCATCGAGAACAGTAGCGGCTCACCCGGCCAGGTGATCGGGTTTGCGCAATTCCCCGGTGGCGGCTCATCCACCACCGACGGTGTGGTCATCAAGCATGACTATATGGGAAGCATAGGCACTGCCGCCAATAGCAATAACAACGGGCGTACCGCCACACACGAGGTTGGTCACTGGCTGAACCTGCGTCACATCTGGGGCGATGCCACTTGTGGAAACGATTTTGTAAGCGATACCCCTCCTCATTACGAGGCGAACCTGAGCATCTGTCCCAGCTGGCCGTATTTGAGTAACTGCATCGGCAATTCTCCTAACGGCGATATGTTTACGAACTACATGGATTACACCAATGGAGATTGTCAGAATATGTTCTCCATCGGTCAATGTACACGCATGACCGCGGCATTGAACTCCTCCATCGGTTCCAGAAACACCCTCTGGCAGACTTCCAACCTCAACGCTACCGGAACGAATGGAAGTGCCCCTGTGGTCTGTGCGCCTAAGGCAGATTTCATTCCGAAGCCTCGGTATATCTGTGTGGGAGGTAGTCTCCAATTCAACGACATCTCCTGGAGAGGCGAAGTCACATCCCGCACCTGGACTTTTCCGGGTGGAACTCCTTCAACGGATACTTCAGCCAACCCAACGGTGGTTTACACAACTCCCGGTGTATACGACGTAACGCTTACCGTGAATAACGCGTCGGGTAGCGATACCAAAACAGTCACCGGCATGGTGGTAGTCAGCGCCACGGGCGCTACAGGGTTTATCCCTTACTCCGAAAATTTCGAGGCCGGTATTCTCCTTCCTGACTGGTTCATCGGCAACCT
>JAULUX010000101.1:0-10850 GCA_032111385.1 Bacteroidia bacterium | reverse complement strand
CGTTATGATTCGGAGTAGGGATATTGCAGAGGTTGACTACACTGGGATTGGTGGTGTAATTCTGGACATACGACAAGGTGCCATTACCTCCGTTATTTCGGAAAAAGTATAACCGCTGCCCATTGTCACAGGGGAAAGGTTGGGCGAAGGTGTGCTGTTGGAAAGCCGGATGCAGGATCAGCAGAAAAAGAAAAAGTGAATAGGCTGATCTGTTCATGCTTTTAAAAAACGGACCTGATAGGTATTAGGGAGGTTGAAGGTAATAGAAAGTACAACATCACGTCCGTTGGATTGTTTCCGGTGAAGGCTGCACTAAATTCACTCCACAAGCCCCGGGTGCGGGAGCTGGAGTACTTAACCGGCATGTCTCGGTCGATTTTATGGCTGAAGTGAACGGAGCATTGGTCAACGATTGTGTTTTCATCCTGAAACATGGAATAGGTCAGCCTTGGCCAATTTTCTCTGCATCTTCACCATATGTGCAGAAAAATCCCCGGTGTTCCATCGGCTGCAACACGAATTCAGCAAAAAGCAAGGGCTACACATTTTGCAACTTGATTTCAAATAAGCCATGGAAAAAAGGGGAGGCCCTCCGTACTTTTGAGATGAACACCCCCGGCTTACAGGGACTTTTTCCCGGTCGGCATAAAAAGTCCGTACATGCCCGTTCGTCTCGGTTTACTCACGATCCTACTCCTTGCAATCCCCTCCATCCTATCCACCAACCCTGCTGAAGCTTTACTCAATGTTGACACCGCAGAGGATTTTATGCTTGCCTCCTATGCGGAGAGTGCCTTGAGCAGCTGTTTGCCATTTGAACTCTGGGAACAGCTGGTTGTGGGTCATCTCGCCTACGGCGCATTGGATGCGCCTATGGCCGTTGCCGATCTGAGCCAACCCTCCGATATACCCAGGTTTTATGTGGTCGACCTGGTTTCCGGACAGATCCTTTTACAAACCTGGGTTGCGCATGGCAAAAATTCCGGCGACCGGGAAACGGTTCGATTCTCCAACGAACTATCGTCGCTTCAAAGCAGTCGGGGGTTTTACCGTATCGGTCAACGGTTCGAATCGCCCAAACACGGTCCCGCACTGCTTCTTGAAGGACTGCAGCCCGGACTGAACGATATGGCGAGGGAGCGGGAGATCATCCTGCACGGTGCCGATTACGTCAGCGAGGATTTTATCGAAAAGCACGGTCGCTGCGGTCGTAGTCACGGTTGTCCGGCATTGCCTCGCGAGCAAATGAAGGAGGCGATGGAATTGCTTCCCGAGGGCAGCTTGCTTTTTGTTTACGGCCGGAATAGGTAAGCCTCAGGAAGGAAAGAAAATTGTCAATAAGATAAGTAGCTCACTTCTCCCCGAACGCTTTCTTCAAAGTGTCGATGAACACCTGTGGTTCCTGTGCGCCGCTAACAGCGTATTTCCGGTCGACCAAAAAATACGGGACACCCCGGATGTTTAAGCGTTCCGCCTCGGCGATGTCGTTTCGGATATCCGCATCGTAAGATCCGGAGCTCATACTTTGTTCGAGTCCGGTGGTGTCCAGTCCGCATTTTCCAGCCAGCCGGACAAGCGATGCGGCATCATCTACATTCACCCCTTCCGTGAAGTAAGCCTGAAAAAGCTGGTCACCTACTTGCTGCTGTTTCCCTTGCTTCCCGGCAAAATGCAACAGAGCATGCGCGCGCATGGTGTTCGCTACCACTATTCGGTCGAATTGGTATTGGATACCGGCAGCCTTGCCGGCTTGGTTCAGGCGGGCTTCGGTAGCGATCACATCGGACTTATCCCATCCTTTTTCACGCTTTAGGAAATCATAGAGCGAAAGTCCCGGTTCGGTTCGCATACCCGGATTCAGTTGGTAGCTTCTCCAGGTGACAAGTACACGGTCACGGTATCCCGATTCGTCCAGGGCCTTTTCAAAATTCTTTTTGCCGAGGTAGCAGAAAGGGCAACTGATGTCGCTCCAAACTTCGATTTGCATGAGAGAGGCGTTGGAAGGATTGTCGATTGATCCCGTTGTGGCTTCAAAGGTGTCTTGTCCCATCCCGCTAATGTACAGGAACATCGAGAGGATGAAGACCCGGAGGTTCATGCCGGCGAGTGGGTTGGAAAAAAGTCCGGTGAGACGGATCAAACCAGTGTGATGTCGAACTGAACGAGGTCGACAAACTGCTGCACACGCTCATCCACCTGTGCCTCCGAAAGCTCGAGGACACGCTCCAGGCCGAATTTCTCAACGCAGAAGGAAGCCATGGCAGAGCCGTAGATCACCCCGCGCTTCATGGCATGGAATGAAATGTCGTCCACGCTGGCCAGATAGCCGATGAAGCCTCCAGCGAAAGTGTCGCCGGCACCGGTGGGATCGAAAACATCTTCTAACGGCAGGGCCGGTGCGAAGAATACCTGGTCGTCGTGGAAGAGCAGGGCGCCGTGTTCCCCTTTCTTAATGATGAGGTAGCGGGGGCCCATGGCAAGCACCTTGCGGGCCGCCTTCACCAGCGAGTATTCGCCGGTCAGCTGGCGCGCCTCGGCATCGTTGATGGTCAGAACGTCAACCATACCGATCATCTGACGCAGGTCGTCCATGGCCACTTCCATCCAGAAGTTCATGGTATCCATCACCACCAGTTTCGGGCGCTTGTGCAAACGCTGAAGTACCTTCATCTGGATGCTTGGCATCAGGTTGCCCAGCATCAGGTATTCACAATCCTGATACGCGTCCGGAATCACCGGATCGAATGTACTCAACACGTTCAACTGGGTATCCAGCGTATCGCGCGAGTTCATGTCCTCGTGGTATTTCCCCGCCCAGAAAAACGTTTTCTCCCCCTGTTTCACTTGGAGTCCGTCGGTATTGATGCCCCGGTTTTGCATCATTTCGATGCCCTCTGCCGGAAAATCCTCACCCACAACCGAGACCAGGTTGATCCCTTTTTTGAAGAAGGAGGCAGACATGCCCGCATAGGTGGCTGCGCCGCCGATGATTTTGTCGGTTTTACCGAAGGGGGTCTCGATGGCGTCGAACGCGACCGTGCCGATGACAAGTAAGCTCATGATTTTGGGAGAAGAAGGGGTTGATTTGTGGCCACGAAGATAGAAATTGAACCGCGACAACAGTGGGTTATGGGAAAGGTTGAATAAAGGGTTGATATAGAAGTTGTCGCGCTGCGTCTGTGGCTTCCCGTGGCAATCGTGTGGAAAATGAGGGTCAATGATCCAGGATTACTTTCCCGATGCCCATCAGCTATCTGTTTTCCCCGCGCCCTTGCGGTTAAGTAACGATTTTCAATTCAGCTAAATTTAATTTTCATTTACGCCAACTGACCTGCAGTTACTTACAACCCGACAACCTACAACGTACAACAACCGCTTTTTTCGCAATTTTGCCCCATGCAACGACCCATCCGCGTACTCATCGCCAAGGTCGGCCTCGATGGCCACGATCGCGGGGCGAAAGTCATCGCCTCTTTCCTTCGCGACGCCGGCATGGAAGTCATTTACACCGGCCTTCGCCAAACCCCAGAGATGGTGGTGAATGCCGCCCTGCAGGAGGACGTCGACGCCATCGGCGTAAGCATCCTCAGCGGTGCCCACATGACCGTCTTTCCCCGCATCCTCCAGCTGATGAAAGAGAAACAGCTCGACGATATTTTACTCACCGGAGGAGGTATAATCCCCGACGATGACATGAAAAAACTGGAAGCCATGGGTTGCGGCAGACTCTTCCCCCCCGGAACCGAAACCGCCGCCATCATCGGATACATTACCGGGGAAGTGGAGAAACGGAGGGGGTAGTCGGTTGTCGGTTGTCAGTTGTCGGTTGTCGGTTGTCAGTTGCGAATAACGGGTCCCTGAGCTAGTCCGATAGCTATCGGACGAAGTGCGGTTCGACAAGCTCACCAACCAGTAGAGGCTGGTCCCTGAGCCTGTTAAAGGGTGGTTCGACAATCTCACCAACCAGTAAATGCTGGTCCCTGAGCTAGTCCGATAGCTATCGGGCGAAGGGCGGTTGTAAGTTATAGGTTGTAGGTTCAAAATAGGCGACAAGTTAATCTGACATTTTATACCTCATCATCAAATCACCACTTCATTAAATTCTAAAGTAATAAACAGCTATTGCGTCCATTGCTCTCCTTTTCGGGAATTGCGGTTAAAAATGGAATCAAAAACAAGTCCTAAAGTTACTTCTGCCACCAAATAATCAACTCTTTTACCCTAATCATCAAATCACCAAATCACCAAATCAATAATCCCCTTCATCGCAACTAACACATTTTCAAATTATCAAATTCAAAATGACCTACTCCAACATCCTCTCCACCAGCGGCGACGGCATCTGTACCATCACCGTCAACCGTCCCGATAAACTCAACGCCCTCAACAAGGACACCATCGCCGAAATCGGTGCTGCTGTCCATGCAGCGGCTCACGATCCGGAGGTGTACGGCATCATCATCACGGGGTCCGGCCCCAAGGCTTTCGTGGCCGGAGCCGACATCAGTGAGTTTGCCTCCTACTCATTGGAACAGGGGATGGAACTGAGTGCTCATGGACATCGCGTATTCGACAGCATCGAGCAGTGCGGCAAGCCGGTGATCGCCGCTGTGAATGGTTTTGCACTCGGTGGAGGATGCGAATTGGCCATGGCCTGCCACATGCGTGTGGCCTCCGAAAATGCAAAATTCGGACAGCCCGAAGTCAAATTGGGCTTGATCCCGGGTTATGGAGGAACACAACGACTCCCTAAGCTGATTGGCAAGGGAAGAGCCATGGAACTGCTGATGACCGCCGATATGATCGATGCGAGAGAAGCGTGGAGGATGGGACTGGTGAACCACGTTGTTCCGGCCGAGGAGCTGATGACCGTTACCAAAGGCATTTTGGCGAAGATCAGGGTTCAGGCTCCTGTCGCGATCGCCGAAATCGTGCGTACGGTCAACGCCAGCGATGACAAGCAAACCGATGGATTCCGCGAAGAGATAGAACGCTTCGGCGCCTGTTTCACTACCGCCGATTTCAAGGAAGGCACCGATGCCTTCCTCAACAAGCGCAAAGCCGATTTCAAAGGCAAGTGATTGAAAGGATATTCAATCATCCCATGTCGCCTACACCAATAGTTGTGTAAGAAAATAGTAAGCCGGTCAGGCCGAAAGGTATTTCACCAGATAGCGTTTCGCCATGGGGAGCAGCGTGTCCTCTAAGGGCAACGTCAGTCCGGATTCGATCACATAGGTGGCCGGGTTCGGCAGATGGCTGTTGTACCGAAGCAGGTCCTGTTTGATGTTTTCGTAAGCGTTCCGCAAGGTCTTTTCGTATGCCGCCACGTATTGAAGACTGATCGCCCTGTAGCGCTCGTCCGGTTGGTCGAAAATGGTGATCTGGTATTCGAATACGGTTGTTTCTTTTTGCGTACCGTTGGCCAGGAACAGATATCCGGCATCCGTATGCAAGGGAACGATGCCGACCGGTTGGATTCGCAATTTCGACTCGAGCAGGTCATAGATTTTCTTCCCCTCGGACAGCTGCTGCTCGAACCGGGGGATACTAAATTGGATGATCTGCTCCAGTTCCTGCATCAGTTGGTCGTCACCGGTCAGTTTGTCGTACACGAGTTTGAATTGCTGCAGGTCGGCTTGGGATAGCTTTTCGGGGAAAGCACCGTACAATTGCTTCTTCTGTTCACGCAACGACACCAGGTTGCGGTAATGCTTTACCAGCTCGCTCAGCGCCGGGTACAGGCGGGTCTCTTCGAAACGATCGCTCACATGCTGCAGCCAGGCCAGCAGCACGTATTTTTTGTACTCGAAGTCGATGTGTTTTTCAGTCAGCCAGTTGTCACTCAGTATTTTCTCCATGGTTTTCTTTCAACAGGTATATCTAAGTTACGAATACTTCATGTCCGGAACTTACGGTAAATAACTCCGGAAATGTTGACAGAATTGTGTGAAACATTACAAAGTAGGGCGGTAGTCATGGCTTACCCGCTTTAATTTAGACCTTTAACCGAACCGACCATGTTCAACCGCTTTCATCCCTTCCTGTTGCTGATCCTGCTGGGGGTTTCGTGCGTGCCTGCGCGGCTGCACAACGAATTGAAATCCAAGCAGGAAAGCTGTGAAAAAGAGAACGAGAATCTCAAAGCCGTGAACCTCCGCCTCGAGACCCGCCAGGGTGAGCTGATGGCTCTTGCCGAAGAGCTGAAAGAGCGGATTTCCAGGCTGCAAAACGACACTTCCTTGCGCGGGAACGAAATGCGGAGCCTACAGACCTCGTATGAAAAACTGAATACAGCCTACCAGACCTTGTTGAAAGACGGACCTCAGTCGGCTGCAAACGCGGAAGCCACCCGTCAACTCATCCGCGATCTCCAGCGGACGCAAGAGGAACTGCAGCGCAAGGAGGATGAACTCGATGCCAAAGCGGCCCTGCTCCGACTTAAGGAAGACAGCCTTACGCGCATGAGTAACGACCTGCGCTCCAAGAACAAGCGCCTTGCCGAACTGGAGCAGGTATTGGCCTCCAAGGATTCGGTGGCGCGAGCCCTTCGTTCCTCGGTTTCCAACGCCCTGCTGGGTTACAAAGACAAAGGGTTGAGCGTGGAACTGCGTAACGGCAAGGTCTATGTGTTGATGGAAGAAAGGCTTTTGTTCGCTTCCGGCAGCACTGTGGTCGATGCGAAAGGGGTGGAGGCCCTACGAGACCTGGGCAAGGTGCTGGAGAAGAACCCCGACATCAGCATCCAGATCGAGGGACATACCGACAATGTGCCGATGCGGGGAACAGGCGAGATCAAAGACAACTGGGACCTCTCCGTAATGAGGGCCACTTCTGTTGTCAAGATCATCACGTCCACCAGCAAGGTCAACCCTGCAAGACTCACCGCGGGCGGTCGCAGTGAATTCATACCTGTCGATAAGGCCAACAGCGCTGATGCCCGTCAAAAGAACCGAAGGATCGAAGTGATCCTGACTCCGAAAATCGACGACATCCTGAAGATCCTTGAAACCAACTGAGCGCTTTTTAATTTTTCTGTCACTACTGTGTTTGGCGGCTTCGACCGGTTTTTCACAGCAACCTCAGTATGTGCAAGCTTATAACGATATCCGCCTGTTCCTGTTCTTATTCGAGAACGGTGTGCCGCGTCAGCTTGAGCAGCAACCTGTGCGGTCGTTCAAGGCGGGTGGTGAAAGGCTGGCGTATGTCAACAATGCCAACGACCTGATCGTGTACGAACACGGTGAGAAACACAAGCTTGGTGATATGACGGCTACCACCTACGAACTCAATCAGGCCAGTGTCTATTACCGACGCGACCAGCTGTTGAGCGTTTTCCAGAACGGCGAGAATATCCCGCTCACTTTCTTCATCCGCGACTACAAGGTCAGCGACAGCCTGATCGCCTTCCGTGACCGCAATGCCGACATTCTCCGGGTGTTCCATAACGGAAATATTCGTGAACTCGAGATGACCCTTACAGGTACACTCAACGAATACAAGACGGGTGAGAACACAGTGGCCTATGTGAACAACACGGGGTTCTTCAAGACCTACTGGCATGACCAGTTGTGGGACATCGACAACGTGGCCCCCGAAAGTTTCGAGCCGGGTGGTGATATCGTGGGCTACGTGGACGGATTCTACAGCTACTTCAAGGTGTTCTACAACGGCAAGATCCTGGTCCTTGAAAAACTGGTGCCCCAATCTTATCAGGTCGGCGTGGAGACGGTGGCCTATGTAGCCGACAACAACGCGTTCAAGGTTTTCAACAGGGGGAAGCTTCTGAAGATCGAAGATTTCATTCCCGATTTCTACCGCGTCCGCGACCGCTCCGTATTGTTCTTCATGAACAACCGGCTTCAGCTCATCAGCGACGGCGTACGTTACGAACTCGACGAGTTCATGCCTTCCAGCTACAGGATGAACGATGACAACATCGCCTGGCAGGACATCAACGGACGGCTGCACCTGTTCACTGAAGGCAAGTCATACCTGGTCTCGCAGGAGGCCATCACAACATACGAACTGAATGGCAACGTTCTCAAATACGACCTGCGCGATGGAACATCCCGCGTCTGGTTCAAAGGAAAGGTGTATGGCAGCCGCTAGCGGTCTACGCTTCTTTCGTTCCGTTTTCGAATACTCGTATTTACTGGCACTTATCCTCCCGGCTCAGTCGATTGCCCAGAGCGCATTCCTTTCCCTCAGCCGTCAGACCGAAGCAGTCTACGAGCACAAGCTCAACCGTCCAGGAAACGGCTTACATACTTCTTTCAAGCCTTGGCTCACACGCGATGTGGCCGATGCTTACGCATTTACCGGCGACAGTGCTTCTTCTCAAAACCTGACACTGTATGAATCCGGGCGGATCTGCGATTCGATCGCCCTTGCCCCGGTAATGCCGGTCAACCGATTTGGCAGGACCCTGATCGGTCGAAAGCTGTATAGCGAACACCTGCTCCAGGTGCAAGAGAAAGACGTTCACCTTTACGTCGATCCGTTAATGGAATTCACCGGTGGCCGGGATCGAACCTACGAACGCAACCTGATCACCAATACGCGCGGAGTCCGCATCAATGGGTCGGTCGGTAAACGTTTCGGATTTAACGCCACGTTTTATGAGAACGTGGGCCGTTTTCCCCGCTACCTCGACTCTACGGTGAACATCACCCGGGTCGTCCCCGGTCAGGGCCGGGTCAAGAGTTTCGGCGACGGAGCTTATGATTATGCCTTCACCACCGGAACCATCCACTATCAGCTCAATCGCCATTTCACCTTCGAGTTCGGCCAGGACCGGAATTTCATCGGTGACGGCTACCGCAGCCTGCTGCTCTCAGACAATGCATTTCATTATCCCTATCTGAAGATCATCACCGATATCTGGAAGATCCGTTACGTGAACCTCTTCACTGAATTGAGGGAGCTTAACCGTCCTTCGAATGACAGTGATCCATTCATCAAGAAGTATGCTTCCATGCATTATTTCGACATCAACATCGGCAAGCGCACCACACTGGGCATATTCGAAGCCGTTATCTGGCATTCCGACAGCGTCGACGGTGCTCGCGGTTTCGATATCGCCTACATGAACCCGTTCATTTTTTTCCGTCCCGTCGAGTTCAGCATCGGTTCCCCCGACAATGTGTTGCTGGGGATCAACCTCAAGTATAAACTTTCGAGCAACCATCAGCTTTATGGACAGCTCATGCTCGATGAATTCCTCCTGAAGAATGTCCGCTCCGGCACCGGATGGTGGGCCAACAAGCAGGGAATCCAGGCCGGTTTCAAAAGCTTCGACCTTTTCGGCTTGAAGGGGTTGTATTTGCAGGGCGAAATGAATTACGTACGCCCCTATACCTACCAACACCTCGATCGATGGGGAACGTACACGCATTACAGGGCGGCACTCGCTCACCCGCTGGGGGCCAATTTCACCGAATACATCGGCATTGCGAGATACAGCCAACGCCGTTTCCAGGTCGAACTGAAAATCACTTCGGCCGAGGTCGGATTGGATACCGCCGGCCTGAACTACGGTCAGAACATTTTCTTAAGCTACAACAGCTACGTGAATGAGTACGGCAACCGGGTGGGGCAGGGCCTGAACACCCGCATCAACTGGACTGAGCTCACCCTCAGTTATCTGCTTAACCCCATGTACCGGATGAACATTTTCGCCTATGCCGGCCGCAGAAGTTTTCGCAATGCGCAGTTCAACGACGCAACCTGGATAGTCCAGGCCGGAATCCGAACCTCACTCTTCAACCGGTATTACGATTTCTAGGTCGGGTTCACCCACGAAAAGAGAAACTTCACCTTCGATTCATGGATGTTCCCCCTGAAATCTTAATTTTGCAGGAATCGGCTTTACCGCTCACATATTGGAGTTAAATCAACTGATTCACAATATTTTGTATTGAAAATCGGTTTCAAAAAACAGGGACGATGGCCGTCTTTACGGACATCGGGTGTGCCGGGGTGTGTAAAAAACAAATATTTTTATCCGGATGTCCGGTTTCTCCGGCCTTTCCGAATTAAACCAAAGAACTGAAAATGAAAGGTTTGAAATATATCTTGTTGTCCGTGGTCCTGGTTGGAAGCAATCTCTCAACCCGGGCTCAGGAGGTAGCTCCTGTTTCTCCCGTCGACCGACCCTATGATCCCATAGTGGCCATGATGGACAGCCTGGTTACGCTGACCCATGTCATCCGATACAATCAACTGGATGCAAATTGTTTCGAAGCGGATGCGACGAACTGTCCCAAAGGTCCCTCATTTTCCGATGAGGTTTATACCCGCCGCATCAGCGCATTGCATTCACCGATCCCCCTGTCCTATAACCGTCACGTAAGGGAGTTCATCGAGCTTTATGCCAACCGCAAAAGGGGGTTGACACAACGGGTGATGGGCTTGTCCAATCTCTATTTTCCTTTGTTTGAGGAGGTGCTCGATCGTGAGGGGCTTCCTCTGGAGTTCAAATACTTGTCTATTGTGGAGTCGGCTCTGAATCCTATCGCCGTTTCTCGTGTAGGCGCTACCGGTATCTGGCAGTTCATGTACAATACCGGAAAGCTGTACGATTTGAATGTCACCAGCTACATCGACGATCGTCGTGATCCGGTGAAGGCTACCGTGGCGGCCTGTCAGTATTTCAAGGACATGTATCGGATCTATGGAGATTGGTTGCTGGTGATCGCTTCTTACAACTGCGGTCCCGGTAATGTCAACCGGGCCATCAAGCGTTCAGGCGGCAAGACCAACTTTTGGGAGATCATGCCATATCTCCCTGCCGAAACCCGCAATTACGTTCCTGCATTCATCGCGGTCACCTATGTGATGAACCATGC
>JAULUX010000100.1:0-1638 GCA_032111385.1 Bacteroidia bacterium | reverse complement strand
ATGTCAACCGGGCCATCAAGCGTTCAGGCGGCAAGACCAACTTTTGGGAGATCATGCCATATCTCCCTGCCGAAACCCGCAATTACGTTCCTGCATTCATCGCGGTCACCTATGTGATGAACCATGCACGGGAACACCAGTTGTATCCTGTCGCACCTGCTTATTCTTATTTCGAAGTGGATACGGTTACCGTGGACCGTCCTGTCAGTTTTCAGGTTTTGTCTCAGTCACTGGGTCTGCCCCAGGATGTGATCGCTTATCTCAATCCCGTTTACAAAAAGGGCATGATTCCCGATGTGGGTTCCGGATACACGCTGCGTTTGCCTACAAACAAGATGGCACAGTACATCGACCAGCAAGAGTCTATTCTTGCACAGTCAAAGATGCCGGCGCGCCCCGTAATGCCGGTCTATGCTTCCAGCCGAAACACCGACGAGGAGGTTGCCACCACAGTGGGCACAGGCAAGTTCGAGACGGTCACCAAGAAGATTAAAAAGACGCATACCGTGCGCAAGGGAGAGAGTCTGGGAAAGATCGCCGCTCGGTACGACATGGGTGTCGATGAATTGAAGAAGATGAACCGTCTGCGGAGCAGTGCGATTCGACCCGGGCAGCGGCTCTCGGTGATCACATGGCAGACTGTGAAAGTGGAAATACGTGAACCTGTTGCGGCTGCGACCCCGAAGTCAGATTCATTGGACCAGACGGCTCAAGCCCAAAAAGTGCAAGACACCGCACAGCAGGCAGATACGGTTTCAAAAAACCAGCAAGAGAACGTGGAAGGCAATGGAATGGAAAGCTCCGGCAGTCGTTTTGTTTATCACATTGTTCAGCCGGGTGATACACTTTGGAACATCGCCCGCCGATACGAGGGTACAACCGTGGAGTTGATCAAGGACATCAACAAGCTGCAGGATGCCAACCTTAGGCCGGGCACTCGCTTGAAGGTGATTGTCAACGGCTGATTTTCCGTTGTCTGTTCAAGGAAAATTTCATTACATTTGCACCGCCAAGTCAGGATTGACCGATGGTGTAACTGGCAACACATCTGATTTTGATTCAGAAAAGTCCAGGTTCGAGCCCTGGTCGGTCAACCACAAGAAGGAGATGCATTTGCTTCTCCTTTTTTGTTTTACTTCTTTTTTCCATCCCTTTTCTTTTTAACAGATTGAAATTCAGTGATTCGTATAAAGTCAGTCGGGCCGATGACACCGTATTTGGATGAATATTCCTTTTTAAATACCTTCACCCTACACCAATCAGCTGAACCATGACCGAGCGCATCACCACCGGCGACGGGTCTGCCACGCTTTTCGTTCCTGCCCTCAACGAAACCTACCATTCGCGGCACGGCGCTTTGGCCGAATCGCGGCATGTGTTCATCGAGGCAGGCTTAAAGGCTGCTTTCCTGAAATTCGGGACGCGACTGAATGTCCTTGAAGTCGGCTTCGGAACCGGGTTGAATGCGTTACTCACGTTGCAGGAGGCCCGAAAACACGGAATCGAGTTGTGGTACACCGCCCTGGAGCTGAACCCTTTGTCGCCCGATCTGCTCGACGGATTGGACTATGCCCGGGCCAGCGGCCATCCCGATGATGATGCCATTTTCCGTCGCATGCACGATATTCCGTTCAATGT
>JAULUX010000099.1:0-2409 GCA_032111385.1 Bacteroidia bacterium | reverse complement strand
GCGCCGCATGAAGGAAATGTCGGCTATGGGTGGTGGTTATAGCTTCATGGGCGATATGCCCGAGCAGTACCAGCTGGTGGTGAATGCCAACCATCCGGTGATGAGCAAGGTCCTCGGAACGGAAGATACCGCCCAGCGCAGCGAGAAGATCCGCCAGGCCGTCGATCTGGCGCTCCTCACCCAGGGATTGCTCAAAGGCGAAGACCTCTCGCGCTTCCTGAAGCGGAGTGTGGCGCTGCTGGAATCCTGATGGCAGGATTGAAAATAGATTCCCGACCGGTATTTAAACAGATTGAAATACGAAGGCCCGACAATTGTCGGGCTTTTGCTTTGCCCCCCCAGTATAGATACTGATCCAATGATTGGAGATCCGTCCCCCCCCGGACTATTTTAATCGCTTCATTGCTATAACTATTCGACCCCTTCGGGGTCATGCAGGGATGATGATTCGTTATTTAAACGCGGCGAAAGCCACGATCCCGAAGCCTCGGGAGCAGCGAGCGCGACGTTTCAACGGCTACTATTTCCGGTGTCTTAGTCTGTCGAAGTCCAACAACATACAACCTACCCTTCGACTACGCTCAGGGACCGGTTATCCGGAACCTACAACCTACAACAACAAAAAAACCCCACCAAAAGGCAGGGTTTTATGAAGGATTGGTAAAGAAAGGTCAGAATGGAAGATCGTCGGCTTCGCCGGGCATTGCGGAAATGGGGTCGGCGGGCATTCCGGCGGATACAGGGGCATCCATAGCGGGCGCTGACGCAGTGGCTCCATCAGCGGGAACGGCACGCCAGGGGCGCACGTCGGTGTACCAACGGCCATTGTATTCGCGCGATTCCACACGGAAACTGATCTTCAAACGGGTACCGGGGGCATAGGCCTTGAATTGAGCAACCATGTCGCCCCAGGCGCTCATGCAAACCTTCTTGGGATACTGCTCCTCCGTTTCAACGATAATGTCCTGCTTCACCCAAGGACCTTTCTGTCCCTGTCCTGTCTGCTCCGGAAGCGAGTAGAGCACTTTTGCTGTGATTTCCAAACTCATGTTATCAGTAGTTATTGTCATTCAAAAGTAATCAAAGGGCGGCACCGGGCAAGGGCTTCGGCGATGCATTTTCGGGCATTGTTGGAAACTTCCCTGCTGCCGGGGGCAAAGATAACAGCTTGTTCCGGCCAGGGTCATTTGCAAGCGTTTGTATCCGTTTAATAGGGATGAATCACCTGAATTGCGGGCTTCGACAAGCTCAGCCACCGGTTATCTTTTACTGGTCCCTGAGCTTGTCGAAGGGTCGAAAGGTTGTGGTTCGTCCGATAGCTATCGGACAGGCTCACCAACCAGTTAGTTCTGGTCCCTGAGCCCATCGAAGGGTGGTTCGATTCGCTAAAGCGGAACAGGCTTACGTTCACCAACCAGATAAATACTGGTCGAACGGGAGCATCATCATGCCTAGATCTGCCACGGCGGACAGGCTTTCGCTCGGCAACCGAATCAACACATCATCAAATCACTCCAAAATATCCATCTCCTCAATAAGCCTTTTCGCCCCCGCGAACTTATCGACGATGAAGAGGGTGTACCGGATATCCAACGTGATGTTCCGGCAGATCTCCGGGTTGAACAGCAGATCACTCATGGTGCCTTCCCATACCCGGTCGTAGTTGGTGCCGATCAATTGCCCTTTGGCATTTAACACAGGACTCCCCGAATTCCCGCCTGTGGTGTGGTTGGTCGCGACAAACGAAACAGGAACACTACCGTTCACGCTGTACCGTCCATAGTCTTTCTTTTTATACAACTCGACCAAACGTGCAGGCAGATCGAACTCTTCGTCTCCGGGCTTGTACTTTTCGAGGACTCCGTCGAGTGTAGTCAGGTAGCCGTACTGTACCGCATCGCGGGCTTCGTAACCACGCACCTGTCCGTAGGCCACGCGCAATGTACCATTGGCATCGGGATAAAACTTCCTTTCGGGTTGCATGGCACGCTGTCCGGCCATATACATACGGTTGAGGCGACCCAGCTCCGAATTGAAGTATCCGAACAGGTCGGCGATCTCCTCCCGGTAATACCCCATCAGGGCATCTGCCAGGCGGTAAGCCGGGTCTTTGGCGAATTTCGACGCAGTGGACTTCGAAAAAGAGGCGAGTTGTTTTTCCATTTGCGACTGGTCGTCGAACACACTTGCTTCAAACACATCATCGCTCCATTTTTGGAAATCGCGTTTGTACTTGCTGCGCTGCTGGAGGTAGAACTCCGGTTTGAGCGAGTCAGGTACGTTTTTGTCGAAGATCTCCAGCAATGCAGTCATCATCTTCCGGTCGGTGGGAGCATCGTAGTCCTTGAAATAATCGGCGAGTCCTGCTTGTTGGCGGCGAAGTTCCTTGCCCAGAAGTGCGGTGTCCGG
>JAULUX010000098.1:0-2653 GCA_032111385.1 Bacteroidia bacterium | reverse complement strand
GCTGTAAATGGTTTTTTTGGACATACCCAGGTGACGGGCCAGGTCATCCATGGTGACGCTCTTGATCCCATAGCGGATAAAAAGCTCCTCGGCTCCTGCCAGGATGCGGTGGTCGGATTTGAAAAGACTCATGGAAATGAAGGGATGCAAAACTAAGGAAACGAAAAATTTATTTATCGTTTCCAATAAAAAATATCAAATTGATAATCAATGTTTAATGCTTTCGAGGAGTGTGCTTTGGTTGGAATACCCGGATCGAGGGGAACTGCGCTTGGGTTGTGGTTGTTCCCGCTATCCCTGACCGAACGCTTACCTTTGCATCATGCTTACGCTCACGGTGCTCTTTTTGGAAAGTCTTGGTGGAGGTGAACTTCTTTTGATCCTGGTCTTTGTTTTGATCTTTTTCGGCTCGAAGAATATCCCTTCCCTGGCTCGTGGTTTGGGTAAGGGTATCCGGGAGATGAAAGATGCCATGAACGGTGTGCAAAACGAGATCCGGAAGGGCATGGATGATGTGGAGCGGGAGGGTGGAAAAATCCTCGCTGATGAGGAAATATCAGATGTGAAAACTCAATCCGCTCCACTGCCTGTAGTTCTGCCGGAAGAACGATCCGCAAGTCGCAGCGCCCATATGGGTGGTACAACCGGCTCACCGGAGCAGTGAACCGATGACCTTGCCCGTACAGCCGTTGGGCTGGGGAATGTCAAGCATGAATGAAATGGTAGGAGCGATGTCTGTGATGTCGGTGGCCTGGTGGTCACTGCCTGGTTTGATCTTCCATCCATACCACAACAACGGAACGTGCGTATCGTAGGGAAATGGGCTGTGGTGCGTGGTTCCGCACTGCCTGTCTTTGCCGTATAAGCTGTCTGTCCAGCCTGGAGAATACACCAGCCAAAGATGCCCCGAACGCATAGGATGATGTCCGCGCTGGATTTTGTCCTTGAAGAGTTGATGATAAGCTTCTCTTTCCAGATCGCATCCTGTCAACACATCGTGCAAACCGGGAAATACTGAACGGAGGTAAGAAGCCATTTCGGTCTCCATTTTGCAAAGGTCTCTGCCTTCAATGCGCAGCATTTCTTCATCCAGAAGAATCTGGTCGTTGAAAATGCCCTTAAAATACCTGCTGTTACCGGTTTGTCGGGTCAGCCAGGCCTTGATCGTATCTTCTACGGTCAGGTTGTCCAGAAAGCCACCGTTCAGCTTTTGGTCTTTGAGGTATTTCGGGTTTTCCATGCAACCATGATCCGCAGTGAGGAAAACCAGGTACTGGTTCTTTCCGATGCGTTCATCGAGGAAACGGAATAGGTCGGCCAGGTCGCGGTCGAGTCTGAGGTAAGTGTCTTCGGTTTCAACAGCGCGCGGGCCGAACTGGTGGCCGATGTAATCCGTGGCGGAAAAACTGATGCATAGGAAATCAGTAATGGAATCGGCTCCGAGTTTTTCACCGGCGATGGACGCGATGGCAAAATCCTTGGTGAGGGTGTTTCCGGCAGGGATTTTCCGGACAAGATCGTAGCTGCTGCCCCGCAATGCGGGTAGGTTGTGCGGGAAAACCGGGCTTGTTTCGCCGGCGAATGTGGCTTCATAGGGCGTGTCGTCATCGTCACTGTTGACATAGGTTTCCACCGGGTAAAGCGTATTCCAGGCTGTGGTCAGCACTTGATCGGACAAGCGTCGCTCATTGAAAGTCTTCGCCCACTCCGGCATTGTTTTCATGTACCAGGTGCTGCTGATCCAGTTGCCGCTTTTGTTGTCGAACCAATAGGCTGCATCGGCACTCCGTCCCGCAGGGAGAATGGCACCGCGGTCTTTCAGCGAGACACCGATCACTTTGGTCCTGGATCGTGTGGCCAGTTTCAGCTGGTCTGTGACCGTAGTGGTGAGCAACCGCGCAGGCGACATTTGCCCCTCACGTCCTGTACCGCCCACTCCTTGTACCGTAGAGTCGAAAGTACAATACACGCTGCGTCCTTCATGTCGGTCGAACCAGTCGTTACCGGCAATGCCATGAATCGCCGGT
The DNA here is from genome assembly GCA_032111385.1 of Bacteroidia bacterium. Lineage (GTDB taxonomy): Bacteria > Bacteroidota > Bacteroidia > AKYH767-A > OLB10 > JAJTFW01. The sequence goes on along the minus strand of JAULUX010000098.1, from coordinate 626 downwards.
GTCGTGCCTGTGTAGATGCTGGCGTGACCGGGAGCCGTAGTGGTAGGAGCGTAGTTGTAGTTGACGTTTTTGCATTGATGTCCCTCCTGCATCAGGCGACTGAATCCGTCGTTTCCGAACCGTGATCCGTAACGGGTGAGGTAATCCGGTCGCATCTGATCAACAACGATTCCGACAACCAGTCGTGGACGTGCGTTACCCTGAGGTTGTGCATAGAGGGGATGAGCAAGGAGAAGAAGAATGGGGAGGAGCCTGTTGACCATGATGCAAAGGTAGGTCAGGACCGCGAAGACACGACTTCACCTTGATTCCCGGATTACTTAAGATCAATGGGGCGTGTTGACGCTCAGAGTGTCATGGGTACTTCCATCAACAAGAGTTCTGATTCCTCCGAAACCTGTACCTCCAGTCGGTCGATGTTCCAGATTCCGAAACCATCACGCTTTTGCATTTCCTGTCCGTTGATGTTCACTTTCCCTTTGATCAGGAATGCGTACACACCGTTTCCTTTTTTCTTGATGGTGTATGTCGCGGTTCGCCCTTGGTCGAATTTTCCCAAATGAAACCAGGCATCCTGGTGGATCCAAACTCCGTCGTCATCCTTACTGGGGGATAGGATCTGTTGA
>JAULUX010000097.1:0-4908 GCA_032111385.1 Bacteroidia bacterium | reverse complement strand
AGGAAGGTATGATGCTTTCCCGCGCGAACTTTTCTCCTGTGATACTGGTGATGTGATAAGCCAGGAAAAATAGAATGGAGATCACCAAAGGAAGTCCCATGCCCCCTTTGCGTATGATGGCTCCTAACGGGGCTCCAATCAGAAAGAGGATGAAGCACGCAGCCGACAAGGTCAGCTTCCTGTGCCATTCGACAAGAAACCTCGACAATTGGTTCTTCCTCCACTGCCTTTCTTCCTCCAATCCACGCAGGTACGACTGGACTGCCCTCGCCTGCTCCATTGCCTGACTATACAGCAGGGATTTATCCAGGGAATCGGTATTTGAAGGCAGCTGATTTCCGCTTTTCTTCGCCATGCTGTTCGCAAATCCTGCTGAATCGCGATAGAAAAGAAAATAAGGTTGAATGTGCAGTTTACTGGTCTGCTCCTTCCGCCCGCCTTCGCCCTTGAGACTGTCTATCGCACCATTTAGCTGGGCCAGACTCATCATTTGGTGACCGCCTTTGAACAATTCTTCGTTGGTACGGCTAAGCTGAAACTGCGAGAGATCGAACCGGATGATGTATTCGGAAAAACTGTTCCTCAACAATGGGTGCACATCCACTCCATTCCGACTTTTATTTTGCTCTTCATAGCTGGTGCCCTTGTAGAGGGTCAGGATAAGCGTACGTTGATCCGGAGTGGTCTCCATCCTCCCCTTCTCCGCCATGACTACTTTCCGGTTGCCCACTGAACCCGTATGATCGTAGATCATCACTTTTCGGATCGTGGATCCATCGGAATCCTTGCTGCCGACCTTGATGCTATAGCCCTCGATGCCATTGTAAAAGACACCTTCGCGGATAGAAAGGGCCGGTTTTTGTTGACGGATGTCGTATAGCAACGAGCCCATCTTCAGATTGGTGTAAGGCAATACCTTGTTGGAGAAGAGAAAAGCGAGTCCGCTCACGAGGAGCGCCGTAAAAAAAAGTGGCAACATGATGCGCTGCAGGGAGATACCCGCGGCCTTAGCGGCGGTCAGCTCGAAATGTTCGGCCATGTTACCGAAAGTCATGATGGAGGACACCAGGATGGCCAAAGGCAGAGCCATGGGCACAAGATTCGCCGATGTATAGAACAGAAGTTCTGCAATGACCACCGTTTCAAGTCCTTTTCCGACCAGGTCATCGATGTACTTCCAAAGAAACTGCATGAGCAGTACGAACAAGGCAATGAAAAACGTCATCAAAAAGGGCCCGATAAAGCTCTTAAGGACTAGGGTGTGAAGTTTCTTCAAAACGGTGTTGAACTGGCCTGTAAAAATACCCTATGTTTGGGAGAAAGCATGCGGCGAATGCAACCAATCGGAACGGAAGAAGAGGCACTCTTGCTAAATGATCACATCTTCCTTGTCAAACAGGAGTTGACCAGGCAGTTGTCGGACTTGCTGGGTAATTGCTCTGAATCCTTGCGTATCGACCTTGAAAAAAATCCTCAGCGAATTCCCGCAGAAGTACTGAAATCATCACCGAAAATCAGCAAGGGCGAGAACTATTTGGGTCGTCCCTGGATGATCTTGGACTACCCCCGCGTGTTCTCCAAGGAGGACATGTTCGCTTTCCGCACCTTGTGTTGGTGGGGACAGGGTTTCAGCATGACCCTGTTGTTGAAGGGCATTTATCTCGAAAATCTGCTTGAAACTTTAAGTAATAACGCTGCAGTTTTGTCAAAAGCCGGATTTAATATTGGCATCTCCAATGATCCGTTCATTCATCATTTCGGACAGGACAACATCCGCCCATTGAACCATTTTCCAGAACCGGGTCAACTGATTAAAATCCGGGCTACCCAATCGGGTTTTATTAAATTGGCGAAACTACTGCCATTGCAACAGCACGGTTCATTGGTTGAAGAAACATTGAAAACGTGGAGCACTCTGAGAGAAACCTTTTGAAAGGTCATACCACCCGTTTCCAATCCATCCGGTAGGAATCAAAGACTTCCTAAAAGCATGCGCAGCTTCTGAACCTGTGACTCCCAAAGTCGGATATTGGTCTCTCTTTCTCCGGGTAAGGCGAAATCGGTAATCACCAGAGCAACATCGGAAGTGATATCGTCCTCTTTGATTTCAAATTGGAAATAGGTTCCGTCAGCGATATCGTCAAGCCATTGAAAACGCACAAGCTGAAGGTCCCTAACGGCGATGAGCTTGGCTTGAGAATCGCCGCCCTCCCAACTGAAAGTATAGGTATCGTCCTTGGTATGTACTTCATCGGCGAACCAACCTGCGAGTCCGCTGGAATCGCTGAGTGATGTAAAAAGGATCTTGGGTGAAGAGCGAAACTCAAATTCGAGCTGAAATTTGATTTTTTGGGTATTGGTCGGCTCGGGTAGCTTAAGGGGCGGAGCCTGCTGGTGCTTGACCAGAGGTTTGGGAGCGGAAGACCCGGCTTGAATTCGAGGCCGAAGTTTGCTCAGATCCATGGTTTCTTCCATTTCCCGGATGGCCTTTTCTGCCTTGACCTGCAAAGGCTCAGGAGTGTCGCCCTTGCCTTTTTTATCACCTGCACCACCTTTGGTTGGCGCGGGTTTGCCTGCCGTTTTAGTCGCTGAATTTACAGGCTTCGACGGGGATTTTTTTGCAGCGGATGTCTTAAGAGGTGCTGTTTGCTCTTTGGTTTTACCAGCAACGGAATTGTTGCTTTTAGAGGCAATAGGCGGAACCGATTTAACGGGAGGAACCGATTTTGAAGGAGATGGCTTTGCTTTGGAGGAGGGTGGAACGACAAAAGGCTCATTTTTCTTCACCAAAGCCTTCGTAACTTTTTGTTTTGAATCGGAACTTTTTCGGGTTGGAGACGCAGCCTTAGACGCGCCTACGGACTTTGGTTTTGGAACACTAGGTACTTTGTCGATCTGTTTTTGGGGTTTGGCCTTTCCTGCAACCGCTTTTTTTACCGGTTTTACGGGTGTTTTGGCAGATGCTTTCTTCGATGGAGCAGATTTTACAGATGGCTTTTCGGGCTTCTTAGCGGCATTCATGGCACTGTTTTTTTTCGGAGCCGAAATTTTTGAAGCGGTCTTCACCGTAGACTTAGCCTTCGGTTTTTGCTTGACGGTCGCCTTTTTCTTTTGGTTTGCAGTTGCCATTGAAATACGGAGAGTGTTGATTAGAAAAATGTTGTTCCGAAATATAGGTATTCCTAAGCCTTAATCTACCCGACTCGCCTCTTTTTATTCACCGATACGACCTGCCATTTTTTTATTTACTTAATTGATAATCAATATATAGAAAAGAAATGACTCGAAATTCATCTTGATAAGATCAATTCAAAAAAACGAACTTTCGAGAAGAGCTTCAGGCGATTGAAGATCCTTACGCCATTACGAAGTTCAATAGGATCCGGATCTTTTTCGCAAAAACCATTCTATACCGAGCAGAAATAGCACCAACGCCATAAAAACGGGTTCATCGATCAACTCACGAAAGCGCTTGTTCAAGTAACTGACCGGCTTGATGGATTCGTTGGATCGGATGGCTTTGATGAGTTCGTCTGATTGACCGCTATAAAAAACGCGTCCTCCCGTCTTGGAAGCGAGTATGTTCAGCACTCGGTGATCCGCCTGTGTATTGGCTTTTTCAAGTTGAAGTGCAGAAACACTAAATGCGCCGCTTTCCTTGAGCGCGGCAGTACCCAAACGTGTTTCGGCCACATACCGGTAACGTCCGACGGGCAGGATACCCGCATTCAAAACATAAGCGTTATCGACTCGGCTCATGGCATAGAGGTATTCCTTGCCATCCGCACTGTTGATTCTCACCCTTACTTCAGGTTCATTTACGAGCTGACCGCTGGCGTTCAACAGCCGGGCATTGAATAAAACCGGTTCGTTTTCGCGGTAATCACTTTTAGACTGAAGGATCAGCGGACTTTTCTTCTCCTTGATCGAAAGGTATTGGATGATGCTGCGGATCAGATCCTGTGCCATTCGGTGCTGCCCGTTTTCCTGGTAATCGGCCAGCCTCCATTTCCACAAACCCTCACCGCATAAAACCGCATTTTTACGTCCCTCTGATTCAAGGAAAGCCAGCAGGGGTTGACCTGTATTGACACTGCCGATGCGTTGTTGAAGCATCACAACGGCGGAAGGATGAGCCTGATAGACTCCGAAAGGTGATTTGAGCGGTGGCCAGTTCGAGACGACAGAACGGATTTCCTCACCGGTCTGGAACAAGGGGAAATCGCCTGCGAAAACTGCTTGCGCATCGTTCAACTGAGCATTCGATTGTGAAACAGTCACCGCTGGATTCAGTGCATTCAACAGTTCGAGGGTTGTACCCGGACCCACGACATAAAGAACCGACGGTGCTTCTTCGATTCTGCGCTTCCAGGCTTCGAGGCTTCCGGTGGCGGCTGAAGGAAGATTGTGGAGAACCACGACATGGTAATCTGAAAGCGCCGGCCAGGGGGAATCGAACGCCATGTGCACCTTTACGTCAGTATTCAGGGTGGACTCCAGCGACTGGCGTATGGCGCTGAGGTCGGGATGAGGGCCTGCCGCCAATACCAGTACTTTTTGTTTTTCTTCAACAACCTCAATGAACACATCCCTTTGGTTATTCACCAGGGTCACCTCACCTTCCAATGCACTGACGCGCACGACGAAATGTTGGATTCCCTTTGCCTTGGCATCAAGATAGACAGGAACGATGGTTTGAAAATCCCTGCCTGTTATCGGAAAGGAACGGTTCACCAACAGCTGAGAGTCCTTTTCGACCGTCAAAACCAGTTTCTCTCCGGCGCATTGTCTGGCCCTGAGGTTGATTTCAAGTGGAAAACTGTTCCCGAGGTAGGCGAAGCGGTTGTGACGGACGTCGGCTATAAATAAGTCCCGGCGACTTGTGGTATCACCCAATGCGATGCTATA
>JAULUX010000096.1:0-6964 GCA_032111385.1 Bacteroidia bacterium | reverse complement strand
TGGATGAATTCATCACCACAGGAAAGACTACAGGAGAACAGCCTTCCAGAACCATCTCCTTTTCAACTATCAATGTAGGATCGAGTGACTTTTCCTTCGATTTTAAAGAGATAGAAAACACCGGAACGAATACATTCCCGCTCGTGATGATGGGTGCCAAAGGGGATTCCATCAGCTATTCCATCCGAAATACCAGTTTGAGGCGAATCATCGAATTACTCTTCGACGACCAAACAGAACAAATCCTGTTTCGCTTAAATGATCCACAGCGACTGGAGAAGCGATTTACGCTAAACGTTTTTGCAAGAAAAGTTGATTTGAGCACCATCAACTATTCTATCCTGAACCTGATCGCTGACCGGGAAAAATTCGCCTATTCGCTCCAACAAATAGATACTACGGCGGGAGTTTTCAAAACAATTGACAAAGAAAAATTCAGATTGAAAAGAACACCCTTGGATCCCATCACGGGCAAAGTGGAAGAACCTGTTTTCCAAATTGAAGAGGACAGTACGGGAAAGGTCCTGCTGACTGCCGTGAACTTCAAGCTTGCCGAACTCCAGGCCACTGCATCAAGGTATTTCAAATCGCTTATCGTTTTCCCGGACCAGGACGACTCTGGGTATGATTTCGAAAACATCCGCCTGGACAATCCTGGTGTTTTTGAAACGCAGATGTCGGATGAGTATGGATTGATACTGAAAAAGGAAAAGGCCACCATTCCATTTCTGCTCATCGAAGAACGGTAAGTCATTGGGCGCATGAAAGTGTTTTTAATTAAAAATCCTTAGTAAATGCCTGATGAGGCTTCTTCGTTGGATACATCAATCTGGCGTTAACCAATGCCATATGATGACGAACAAAAAACCAGCGTATTCTGTACCTTTACAACACTATGCCGGGCAATTCATTCGGACAACAATTCAAGATCACCACTTTTGGAGAATCGCACGGCGCCGCCGTGGGTGTCGTGATTGACGGATGTCCCGCTGGACTTTCCATTGATGAAGAAATCATACAGGCCGAGCTCGATCGACGCCGTCCCGGACAAAGTGAGATAACGAGTCCCCGAAAAGAGGAAGACAAGCTCAATATCCTCAGCGGGATATTTGAAGGGAAATCAACAGGTGCGCCTATCGCCATGCTGATCCACAACCGCGACCAGCGCCCGGGTGATTATAGCCACCTGACGGATACCTGGAGGCCTGGCCATGCCGATTTCACATACGACCAGAAATACGGTTTTCGAGATCACCGGGGCGGGGGTCGATCCTCGGCGCGCGAGACCGCAGCCCGCGTAATGGCCGGAGCCGTGGCCAGGCAGCTGATCGCCACCGCAGGCATCCAAATCAAAGCCTTTGTCAGCAGCGTCGGAAACGTTTCCGCCACGTCCGATTGGAGATCACTTGACCTGGAAACCATCGACCAAAATCCTGTCCGCTGCCCCGACCCCGAAGCAGCAGAAAAGATGATCGCCCTGATCAAAACTTTACAGGCTGAGGGAGATACAACCGGAGGAACCATCACCTGCGTCGCAACCGGTGTACCTGCTGGATTGGGCGAACCCGTTTTTCACAAGCTTCAGGCCGACCTCGCCTCCGCCATGCTGGGCATCAATGCCTGCAAAGGATTTGAGATCGGCGACGGTTTTGCCGGTTCGTCTATGCGTGGCAGCCAATTCAATGACCTCTTTGAAGCTGAAATGGATCCCGCGGGTCATCCGCGCTTTCGGACCAGGACCAACCACAGTGGCGGAATTCAAGGCGGAATCAGCAACGGATCCGACATCGTTTTCCGAGCCGCCTTCAAGCCTGTGTCGACCATCCTCACGGAACAGGAAACGACCGACCGCTCCGGCAATCCGATCCAACTGGAAGGAAAAGGCCGTCACGACCCCTGTGTCGTACCCCGCGCCGTTCCGATCGTGGAAGCCATGTGCGCCCTTGTACTGGCCGACCATTGGCTGATGCAGCGAAGTTCACGACTTTGATTGTCGATATCCCCGTTATTAATTCATGACAAGTGCTGACGTAAAAGGCACTAATCCTACCGAACTTCGCGTTCAGGAACCAAACTGTTTTCAAAATCCATGATCAAGAAAATCCTAATTGTCATTAGCAGCCTGTTCGTTTTGCTGCTTGCCGCCGCCGTCATCCTCCCCATCGTTTACAAAGACAAGATCGCCCAGCTTGTCAAGGACGAGGCCAACAAGAATCTCAAAGCCACCCTCAACTTCGGAGAATTCGACCTGAGCCTTTTCAGAAGTTTTCCTGACTTCAGTCTTAAACTCGACAACCTTTCCATCACCGGAAAAGAACCATTCGAAGGCGACACCCTCATCGCCTCCTCCTCCATCGCCTTAACGCTTGACCTGATGAGCATCATCCGAGGCAAGACGATCGAGGTGAAGTCGGTCCGTTTAGATCAGCCTCGAATCAACCTGCTGGTGAACATGGAAGGCAATGCCAACTGGGACATCACCATCCCCGATACCACAGCCACTGCAGCCACGGAACAGCCGTCGGCATTCAAGGCAGGTCTAAAATCCTTCTCTCTGGACAAGGCCCGCATACTATACGACGATCAGTCGCTCGGATTCAAAACCCTTCTTGACGACATGAACACTGACGGCAAGGGGGATTTCACGCAAGACAATTTCATTCTGAGTACAAACAGCGAAATCGCAAGAACGAGCGTTTGGTATGGTGGAATACGATATATCGGCCATGCACATACGAAATTGAAGATGGACATGGACATGGACATGAAAAACATGCGCTTCACCTTCAAGGAGAATGAATTGAAGCTAAACGAACTCGCACTGGGATTTGACGGCTGGGTAGCCATGCCTGCCGACGACATCGATATGGACCTAAGTTTCCGGGTGAAGCAAAACGATTTCCGGACATTCATTTCCATGATTCCGGCCATCTATACAGCTGAATTCAAGGACCTGAAATCATCCGGTTCTCTGGCGCTGGAAGGACGCATCAACGGAAAATACAATGACAAATCAATGCCGGGATTCGCTTTGAAATTGAACATCGCCAACGGCATGTTCAAATATCCATCCCTACCTGTCGGTGTAAACAACGTGCAGGTCGACCTCAACATCCAGAATCCAGACGGCATCCCTGACCATACGCTTATCGACCTTCAGCGATTCCATGTAGAGCTTGGAAAAGAACCCTTTGATGCACGTTTAGTCGTAAAAACACCTGTCAGCGATGCTGATATAAATGGCTTTCTTAGAGGAAAGATAAATCTGGGCAATGTGTCCCAACTGGTTCCCCTTGAAAAAGGCACCCGGCTTAGCGGAGAAGCCTCTGCAAATGTTGAATTCGCGGGAAGAATGTCCGCCATCGAGCAGAAAAATTACGAGGCCTTCAAAGCTGCAGGAACCATTGCAATGAAAAACATCCTTTATGCCGAAGCGACGGATCCGGCAGGCACGCGAATCAACGAGTGTCTCTTGGAATTCAAACCCGAATTCGTCGCCCTGAGGACCTTCTTCATGAACAAAGGAAAGAGCGACCTCGCAGCTGACGGCAGGCTCGACAACCTGCTTGCCTATTACCTCAAAGACCAGGCATTGAGCGGTACACTCAACCTGAAATCCAGGAATCTTGACCTGAATGAACTCATGCCCTCAGACTCCTCTTCGCAAGGAGAAACTTCTTCAGACACCTCGGCCATGGCACTTATAGAAGTACCCGGCAACATGGATTTAAAATTGCAGGTGCTGATCGGACGCCTCATCCTGGACAGCATCCCCATCGAAGCCCTGAACGGCCGACTCACCATAAGCAACAAAACCATCGCACTCGAAAAGCTGAATTTCCGCATGCTGGATGGCGATATGGATCTTAACGGTCGATACGCCACACCCACTTCCAAGTCTGCTGATTTCGCATTCGGCATGGATATTCGTTCATTCGACATCCGGAAAACGGTGGCCGCTTTTCCGGTCACCGGAAAGATCGCGTCTATCGCCAAGCAGGCTGAAGGCAAGTTCAGCACTAAGCTGAATATGAGTGCGACCCTCGATCAAAAAATGCAACCCGACCTGAATTCGCTATCGGGTGCTGGAAAGCTCAACACCAAAGGCGTGATCATTCGCAATTTCACTCCTTTGGTGAAGGTCGCCGAAACCCTAAAAATGGACCAATTCAAAGCCCTTCCCGTGAGCGATGTCAACCTCAGCTTCCTGTTTGAAAACGGCAAGGTGATCGTTGAACCATTCGATGTGAACCTCGGAGGAATCGCCACCACGGTATCCGGTACCAGTTTCTTCGATGAACGAATCGATTACCTGTTCGCGATGAACATACCCACCTCGAAAATACCGGGGGCTGCTACGCAAATCATCAGTGGGTTAATCTCACAGGCGAATGCAAAAGGTGCGTCATTGAGTATGGGTGAGACCGTTCGACTGAACGTAAAAATGACAGGCACAGTAAGCAAGCCTGTCATCAGCACCGACATGAAAGAAAGCGTTGGAAACGCGAAGAAAGCCCTGGAAGACCAGCTGAAAATGGAATTCGAAAAGCAGAAAAAGGAGTTGGAAGAAAAAGCGAAAGCAGAAGCTGATCGATATAAGAAAGAAGCCGAGGACAAAGCCAAAGCGGAAATGGACAAAGCCAAAAAAGCCGCAGAGGAAAAAGCAAAAGCTGAACAAGACCGATTGAAGAAAGAGGCCGAAAAAAAGGCCAAAGATGCACTTAAAAAAGTATTCAAGTAAGTCAACCAAAAACCGGAGCATGTCCGTTTTCCCGCGTCGTAAAGCCTAAAAAACTGAAACAAGCAATCCAAACTACCGAAAACCGACTATGAAAACCGGACGAAAACTTGCACCTCTTTCCCTCCTTCTAATTACTCTAATTATCGCCTCCGCCTCCTGCATGCGACAAGAGGGTTCGGCAGTAGTAACAGTCGACACCCTTGAAACAGATTTCTTCGATGATTTAAAAACCGCGAATGCACTTAAAACCTATGTGGGAGTACTATCAGGCTTAGATTCCGATAGTATTTATACGGAATTAACCATTCATGAGGATAGCCTGACCTACAGGTTATCAGAAAAACACATTGGAGATGACAATCGAGCAGATACACTTTTCACCACCGGCACCTTCGTGCGAAATACCTTGCAAAACGGGCAAGCACGGCTTCAGTTGATAGCAGATTCTATCGGCATCAAATCTTATTTTGAAGCAAGCGGTGACACCTTGCTTTACAAATTGTTGCCCGATGGAGAAGCAAGAGTAGAAGGATTACAGATCACGTTGGTGAGGAAGTAGCCGGTTCATTCCGCTGTATGCTTTAAAGGCTTCAGCTCCCCCTCCCATTTACTGACAACAGCAGTAGCGACCGCATTGCCCACCACATTGGTAGCACTGCGTCCCATGTCGAGCAATTGATCGATGCCAAGGAGCAATAAAAGACCGGCTTCCGGAATATTGAATGCACTTAGCATCCCTGCAATAACAACCAGTGAAGCCCTGGGAACACCGGCCATACCTTTGCTGGTCACCAGAAGCATGAGCATCATGGTGATCTCCTGAGTAAGTGTGAGATCCATGCCGTAGGACTGCGCAATGAACACGGTTGCGAAGGTCATGTACATGATGGAGCCATCGAGATTGAAGGAATAACCCAAGGGAAGCACGAAGCTGATGATGCGATTGCTGCAACCGTATTTTTCGAGTGCCTCAACGGTTTTCGGGAAAGCCGATTCACTGGATGCGGTAGAAAAGGCCAACAGAATAGGCTCTTTGATCTGACGCAGGAGACTGAAAAAAGGAATTTTTAGCGCGTAACAGATCAACCCAAGTACCACCACTCCAAAAAACAAAAGGCCGAAATAAAAACAGGCGATCAGGTAAAGGTAACCGCCGATGATCCCTAATCCTTGTTTGGCCACGACTGCAGCGATGGCTCCAAACACACCGAAAGGGGCAAAAAGCATCACATAATTCGTCACCTTGAACATGACGTGCCCAATGGCATCCATGGCATTGACCACTGCACTCGCTTTGGGCCCCAAAGAGGCCGCAGCTACTCCGAAAAACAATGAAAAAATAACAATCGGCAGGATCTCATTATTGGCCATCGCATCCACCACGCTCTTGGGGATGACGTGCGTAATGAATTCTTTCAACTCAGGGGTCTTGTTGGCTACACCTGAGGTCGCATCCTGGGCCGGTAGTGGAAGATCCATCACCTTGCCGGGCTCGAATACGTTGACCAGAACGAGGCCCAATGCCAAAGCGATGATGGTGGCGAATTGAAAGTAGAGGATGGTCTTAAGGCCGATTCGGCCTACGCTCTTGAAATCCCCCACCTTGGCTACACCATAAACCAGAGTACTGAACACCAGCGGAGCGATGATCATTTTGATCAACCGCAGGAAAATGTCACTCAGGATCTGAATCTTATCGGCAAAGGCCTGGTAATCCGCCGGATTGGGATTAAAGGTCCTGTAAAGGTACCCCGCCAGGATACCCAACAGCATGCCAATGAAGATTCGTGCGGTCAAATTGATTTTCATAGAGGCTAAAGTAACCCAAATCCGGTCAACCGGCACCGTGAAAATTCCACCGTCTTCCCGTTGAAAACACAGTCGTGACACTTAACCGCAGGCAACCGACTTGACTATCTTTGCCCGTCCCTTCACAGCCTCCATAGCTGTGTCGTTCAAATACCATGGAAATACCAAAGACCTTTCAACCGGAAACCGCCGAATCCAAATGGTACGCCTACTGGATGCAAAAAGGCTACTTCCGCTCTGTACCTGACCATCGGGAGCCCTATACCATTGTCATCCCACCTCCCAACGTCACAGGGGTGCTGCACATGGGCCACATGCTCAATAACACCCTCCAGGATGTGCTCATCCGTCGCGCCAGGATGCTCGGCAAGAACGCCTGCTGGGTACCCGGCACCGATCACGCCTCCATTGCCA
>JAULUX010000095.1:0-4115 GCA_032111385.1 Bacteroidia bacterium | reverse complement strand
CGGATACTCCCCTCCCTCAACGTACCGAACGTAATAGTAATAGTCATCCAGCTTGTAAGGAACCGAAGAATCATCCTCCTTGATCCTGCCTTTCATTTCCTTGAACAGGTTTTCCCTGAAGTCGCGGGTGTGGGCCAACATGGTATCGAGGTAGCTGTTTTCGGCCTTGAGGTAATTGATCACCTCGGCATTCTCCCTTTCGTTGAGCCAGAAATAGGGATCCGACCTTTCGTGGCCATGTTTAGCAACGAGGGTTTTCGGTTTTAGAGCTGCCAGAGGAGGCTTTACATCGGGATAAACCGCTTTTTCCGGTTCAGGTTGATTGCAGGCTATGGACATGGCGAAGAGGCTGGTAAACAGGAAGAATCGCTTCATTTAATTAATGATTGTCCGTCAAAGATACCCAACTGACACATTTTAAGCTGTTTTCATGCGGTCTAAGCCACCGTCGATAGGTAAAATTTCTTTTCGTTATCTAACCATTCATCACTAACAGCAATCATCCTGAACATATAAGAACGAACATTCCTGAAAATGGGGGCTTTTTTTTGAATGGCTGAATACTGATTCATATCAGTTCTGTTTCAGAAAGCAGATCAAAAATTAACTTTGGAGGTGAAAGCCAAATCATTGACCCATGAGCATTTCAATTCGCATAGCTAACCTTGCATATTCATCTCTTAAATCCGTCCTCCTGGCATTTTTGCTGTTGTCTGTTCAACCTGTGTTGAAGGCTCAACCTTGCAAGGAGGTTGTGGGTTATTATTGCAACTGGCAATGGTACGACCGGGCTAACCTGGTCAATCCCATGACCATTCCCTATTCCAAATACACCATCCTGAACTATGCGTTCCTGAACCCTCAGGCCAATGGCAGCATTGCGTTATTCGACTCCTGGGCCGACGAGAATCTTTTACTGGGACCCATGAACTGGAGTACCGGATTACGAAACAACACCCAATCCCTGCCCTACCGTGCCCATTTGAATAATGTAAAAATCCTCGCTTCAATCGGCGGATGGACCCTTTCCAACAATTTTCCGGGTATCGCATCCGATCCGGTCAAACGCGCCACCTTCGCCAGCCACTGCCGCCAACTGATCACCACCTACGATTTTGACGGAATTGATATCGATTGGGAATACCCCGGTTATGCGCCACACGGGGGCACAGCGGCCGACAAGGTGAACTATACCGTACTTCTTCAGCAAGTCAGAGATTCACTCAACGCCTATGGATCGATCACAGGCAAGAACTATCTGCTTACGGCGGCACTTCCCGCCGGCCCATCCAACATGGTCAATATCCAATGGCCTCAGGTGGCAAACATCCTTGACTTTCTGAACATCATGACCTATGATTTCTTTGGAACCTGGGACAACAACGCCAACCACAATTCTCCGCTCTACGCCCCTCAGCAGGGTGATCCTTCACTGAACTGCAATGCGGCTATACAGGCCGTTATCAACTACGGCGTCCCCCGCTCAAAAATCACGATGGGTCTCCCATTTTACGGGCGCTCGGCCAAAACAAATTCGGCACCTGCACTATTCGGATCCATCAACCATACGGCCGATGATGTCACATTTCCGGAAGACGAAGGCATGCCGTTGTACTACAATATCCTTCCCCGACTATCCCAATTCAACAGGTACTGGGATAGTCAGGCCCAGGTACCTTATTTGCTCGGGAAAAATAGCCTTTACACTTTCGTCAGCTACGACGACACCAACTCCATCGCCATGAAGGCGCAGTACATCAATGATCAGAACCTACGGGGCGCCATCGTTTGGGAGATCACCGGAGATGTGCTGGAAACAGTTCCGGGAAGTGGAATCATCGGATCGACCCCACTTGCCACCGCATTGAACACTACGCTTTGCGGAGGGACAGTGAACACGTGCCTTCCGCCCGCCGGAGTTAGTGCATCAAGTGTAACTGCAAGCAGCGCTCAAATTGCCTGGACCTTTCAAACGGGAAATACCTACTCGGTCATGTGGAAACGGTCGGTGGACAATACATGGAATACTGCTTCCGCTACTTCAAGTCCTTACACCCTATCCAATCTTAGTGCATGCACACCGTACAATTACAAGGTGATGGTCACTTGTTCAAACGGTAGTACGGCCGAAAACACTGCACAGAACTTCACGACTACCGGATGCTGCACAATACCCGGTGGACTTACCGCATCATCAGTTACCTCTTCAGGAGCCAATTTGGGTTGGACATCCACCGGAGCTTCTTCGTATAGCCTTCAATACAAGGTCAGCACGGCCTCAACCTGGACGACAGTACCCGTGACGGGCACAACGTACACACTCACCGGACTGACTTCCTGTACGAATTACATCTTCCAGGTTCAATCTGTATGTGGATCAAGCACATCCTCATTCAGTCCCTCCCTAGCTTTTCAGACAACCGGTTGCAACACATCCTGCCCTGTTCCAGTACCGGGTGCGGCCGTTTCGGTAACGAATACGGGAGCTACACTTTCGTGGGGAAGTAACGGAGTGGCATCATACAGCATTCAATACCGGATCGACGGTTCCACCTCCTGGACTACTGTGACATCCACCACAAACAGCAGAACCCTTACCGGTTTGACATCCTGCCGGAATTATGAGTGGCGCGTGGCTTCGGTTTGTACGGGCATCGCCCTTGTTTACAGCAACACGGGGTATTTCAGCACATCGGGATGCACCAACAGTTGCAACAGCATTCCACAGCCCCTAACCGTTACCCCTTCATCAACCACTGCGGTTACAGTCAAGTGGTCATCCACGGGGGCGTCCAAGTACAGGGTACAGTACAAGTTACAAAACGCGACCGCCTGGACCTCAAAGACAGTATCCGGTACCACTTTAAGCATCACACGTCTCACATCATGCTCGAACTACAGCTGGCGCGTACGTTCCGAGTGTACCACATCCAACACCAGTCTGTACAGTGGCATCATGCCATTCACTACCACCGGATGCACTGCATCATGTGCTACTCCAACCGGTTTAGCGGCAACCCAAATGGGAACCGTTCAGGTGCAAATCGGCTGGAATGCAACAACTGCGGGATCATACAATTACCGTTATCGGAAAACCGGGGCAAGTTCATATTTGACCGGAACAAGTCCTGTCAATTCTGTAAGTCTCTCAGGTCTTGATTCATGTTCCAGCTATGAATTCAACGTACAGGGTGTCTGTTCAGGAATCCTCAGTTCCTGGTCTGCTGCACTTAACTTTTCTACAACAGGTTCTTGTTCAACTTCGACATGCCTCACGCCAGGTGCTCCATCAGTCACACCATCCACCACATCAGCGGTGGTCACCTGGACGACAACAGGCGCAACATCTTACACGCTTTACCATAAATCAACATCGTCTTCTACCTGGTCAACAATTGGTGGTATCACCTCCGGGTCGTACACGTTGTCCGGATTGAGTACGTGCACATCCTATCAGGTGAAGGTGCAGGGCATTTGTTCCGGCACTGGCAGCACGGTTGGACCGGAGAGCAGCTTCACCACTTCCGGTTGCAGTACGGGCGGCCCTGCACCGAGTAATTATTGCAGCAGCTACAGCTTGAATGCGAGCAGCGAATTCATCCAGTCATTCCGACTGTCGAATCTGAACAACAACTCGGGCAACAACAACGGCTTTGGCAATTTCATAAACATGGTCGCCAATCTTATGATCGGGAGGGCCGACACCCTCCGATTCACTGCCGGTTTCACCGGAAGCACAACCTACACTGAATACTGGACTGTGCTGATTGATTTCAACCGGAATGGCTCCTTTTCAGATCCCGGCGAGACCGTAGCCCAGACCATTTCCAACGGCACGACTCAACAACAGGTGATTTTCACCACTCCCGTTGCCGCATCCACCGGAGGGGCAAGGATGCGTGTACAAATGAAGAGGGGAGGTTATGCTGGCTTCTGTGAGGTATATTCCAACGGCGAAGTTGAAGATTACCTTGTCGAAATTGCTGCGTCAGGAAACAGGATCGCATTTGAACTGTCAGACCAATCTGTTGATTTGTTCCCCAATCCCGCCAGCGAGACGATCCAAATCAAATTTCGCAGCATAGAGGGCAAGAAGTCCATACGAATCCTGAATC
>JAULUX010000094.1:0-2127 GCA_032111385.1 Bacteroidia bacterium | reverse complement strand
AGGCTGGCTTGGCCTGGATATCCAGGGAACAGAATTTCGATTCGATTTCAAAGTCATCAAAGCACAAGGGGCCTACATCTGTGGAGAGGAAACGGCTTTGCTCTCCTCCATCGAAGGTCAACGACCTGAGGTTCGCGTACGTCCACCATATCCTACTCAGATGGGATTGTTCAATAAGCCAACGGTGGTCAACAATGTGGAAACGCTGGCAAACCTCCCCTGGATACTTCATCATGGCGGTGAAGCTTACGCTGCACTGGGAACCGAGCGTTCGAAGGGCACAAAACTTGTTTCCCTTGACGGTCACTTCCGTACTCCCGGCCTATATGAAGTGGAGATGGGCACTCCGCTGCGGAAAGTGATCGATGACCTTGGAGGCGGATTCAGCAAGCCGGTCAAGGCCATGCATATCGGAGGACCTTTGGGCGGACTGGTCCCCGTATCCAAAATCGACGAACTGCACCTTGATTTCGATTCATTCTCCAAAGCCGGATTTCTTCTTGGACATGCATCATTCGTGTGCATCCCCGAGGATTTTCCAATGATCGCATACATCGAACATCTTTTCCGTTTCACTGCTCACGAAAGTTGCGGCAAGTGCTTTCCCTGTAGATTGGGTTCGACCAGGGGATACGAGATGATCGACAAAGCAAGACAGTCGGACTATAAAGTCTCTTTCGAATTGTTTTCAGACCTCCTTGAAACGCTCGAAACCGGATCCTTGTGTGCTCTCGGTGGTGGATTACCGCTTCCCGTAAAGAACGCACTGCAGTATTTCAAACACGAATTGGACCCCTATTTCTCGAAATAGTCATGGCTACGGCATACATCAACGACAAGCTTTACCCGATACAAGAGGGCGAAACCATTCTCAGTTTCGTTCGCCGGCACAAGGGCAAAACTCCGATTCCCACCCTCTGCGATTCACCCAATCTCGAGCCCTTCGGCGCCTGCCGGGTGTGCAGTGTGGATGTCGCGCTGCAGCAGGACGGACCATGCAAAACGCAGGCTTCCTGTCATACCCCAGTTATTCCCGGCTCCTACATATACACGGACAGCGAGCGGGTGAAAAGATTGAGAAAGAACATCATCGAGCTGGTGCTCACTGATCATCCACTCGATTGCCTTACCTGCGAGGTCAACAACAATTGCGAGTTACAGACTGTTGCTGCTCAGGTGGGCATACGGGATGTACGGTATCCGGAAGGGAAAAACCACCTCGACCGCAAGAAGGATCTGAGTCACCCTTACATGACTTCCGATCTGAGCAAGTGCATCAATTGCGGGCGCTGTGTCAGGGCGTGCGATGAAGTGCAAGGTGAGATGGTGCTCAGTATGGCTGGCCGTGGATTCGATGCTCACATCATCAAAAGTTTTGATCAATCTTTCGCCGATTCAGATTGTGTAAGCTGTGGTGCCTGTGCACAGGCTTGTCCCACTTCAGCCATCAGCGATGTGTTCGAGTCCAAATCTGTCAGTGCAGATAAGAAAGTACGAACGGTTTGTACCTATTGCGGTGTCGGTTGTAATCTGGAGGTTGCTGTCAACCAGGACAAGGTCAAGTCCATCCAGGCGCCTTACGATGCTTCGGTTAATCAGGGTCATACGTGTTTGAAGGGAAGATTCGCCTTTTCGTTCTACAACCACCCTGATCGGTTGCGCACCCCGCTCATTCGCAAAAACGGTGAACTCGTGCCAGCAAGCTGGGATGAAGCGTATGATTTCATTGCATCTGAGCTGAACAGAATCAAATCTGATCATGGTCCGGATGCCATCGGAGCCATTTCATCCGCCCGCTGCACGAACGAGGAAAACTACCTGATGCAGAAGTTCATCCGTGCGGTGATTGGAACCAACAATGTCGATTCCTGCGCACGGGTTTGTCATTCGCCCACCGCTTTGGGTATGCAAAGGTCATTCGGAACCGGAGCGGCTACGAACTCAATCATTGACTTGAAATACACCGACTGTATTCTTGTCATCGGCGCCAATCCAACAGATGCTCACCCCGTGACCGGTGCGAAAATGAAGCAGTTCGCCATGAAAGGGAAACCGACCATTGTGGTGGATCCCCGCCGGACCGAACTGGCGAAGTACGCAACGTATCACCTGCAGCTAAGGCCGGGA
>JAULUX010000093.1:0-5839 GCA_032111385.1 Bacteroidia bacterium | reverse complement strand
AGGACGCGGCACAAGCAATCGTGAATGGTGGCCCAACGCCCTGAACCTCAGCATTCTTCACCAGCACAACCCTGTTTCCAACCCCATGGATCCGGGCTTTGATTATGTGCAGGAATTTAAAAAGCTTGATTACAATGCACTGAAGGCCGACCTGACCAAATTGATGACTGACTCTCAGGACTGGTGGCCTGCCGATTGGGGACACTACGGCGGACTATTCATCCGTATGACCTGGCACAGCGCAGGCACTTACCGGACCAGCGACGGTCGCGGTGGTGGCGGCACTGGCAACCAGCGTTTTGCACCGATCAATAGCTGGCCCGATAACGGAAACCTCGACAAGGCCCGCCGCCTGCTTTGGCCCATCAAGCAGAAGTATGGAAACAAGATCTCTTGGGCCGACTTGATGATCCTGGCCGGTAACGTCGCTTTGGAATCGATGGGCTTCAAGACTTTCGGCTTCGGAGGAGGTCGTACAGATATCTGGCAACCGGAAGAAGACATTTACTGGGGCGGTGAAACCGAATGGCTGGGCGACAAGCGCTACAGTGGGGACCGGGACCTGGAGAACCCGCTTGCAGCTGTACAAATGGGCTTGATCTACGTCAACCCGGAAGGCCCCAATGGCAATCCCGATCCGGTAGCTTCGGGTCGTGATGTGCGTGAGACCTTCGGCCGCATGGCCATGAACGACGAAGAAACGGTTGCGCTGGTAGCCGGCGGACATACCTTCGGCAAAGCTCACGGTGCCGGAGATCCGAAACTGGTCGGACCGGAGCCGGAAGGCGCCCCCATCGAAGCACAAGGCATGGGATGGATCAACTCGTTCGGAACAGGAAAAGGTGTTCACACCACCACCAGTGGTATTGAAGGAGCCTGGAAGCCGAACCCGACCCAATGGGATAACGGCTATTTCGACATGTTGTTCGGCTATGAATGGGAACTCACCAAGAGTCCTGCCGGAGCACACCAGTGGGTGGCCAAAAACTGCAAGCCGGAGCATTTGATCCCCGATGCGCACGATTCCAGCAAGAAGCATCCACCGATGATGACGACAGCGGATCTTTCACTTCGATTTGATCCGGCTTATGAAGAGATCTCCCGCCGCTTCCATCAGGATCCTCAGGCCTTCGCCGATGCCTTCGCACGTGCCTGGTTCAAGCTGACGCACCGCGACATGGGTCCCAAGTGTCTGTACCATGGGCCGGAAGTTCCTGCCGAGGACTTGATTTGGCAAGATCCTATTCCGGCGGTGAATCACACCCTGATCGATCACAATGATATTGCCTCCCTGAAAGCCACAATTCTGGCATCCGGCCTGACTGTTTCCGAACTTGTCTCTACTGCATGGGCTTCCGCCTCTACTTTCCGCGGAAGTGATAAACGTGGCGGCGCTAACGGTGCGCGGATCCGCCTGGCTCCACAGAAATTCTGGGAGGTGAATAATCCTGCTCAATTGTCCAGGGTATTGAGCGCCCTCGAGGGGATTCAAAACAGCTTCAACAGCGGGGCTGCCGGAGGCAAGAAGATTTCAATGGCCGACCTCATCGTTCTCGCCGGTTGTGCCGCTGTAGAAAAAGCCGCCAAGGATGCCGGTCACTCCATCGAAGTACCCTTCACTCCGGGTCGCATGGACGCCAGCCAGGAACAGACGGATGTGGAATCGTTCGCCGTTCTCGAACCCCAGGCCGACGGTTTCCGCAACTACTCGAAAAAGACCTACCGCGTTCCTGCCGAAGAAATGATGGTGGACAAGGCCCAGCTACTGAACCTGAGCGCTCCGGAAATGACTGTGTTGATCGGCGGACTCCGTGTACTGGGTGCTAACTCTAACGGCAGTAAGCACGGCGTATTCACAAAGCAGGAAGGCAAACTCACGAACGATTTCTTTGCGAACCTGCTGAGCATGGGAACAGTGTGGACCCCTTCTGCCACTGACAAAGGTGTTTACGAAGGCCGAGACCGTCACAACGGAGATTTGAAATGGACAGGTACTCGCGTCGACCTCGTGTTCGGATCGAATTCACAGCTTCGCGCCATCTCCGAAGTGTATGCACAAAGCGACAACAAGGATAAATTCCTGAAGGACTTTGTGAATGCCTGGAACAAAGTGATGAACCTCGATCGTTTCGATCTGAAGTAGTAATCATCACTACATACAGAAAAGGTGGCTCACACGGGCCACCTTTTTTTATTGCAGAAAATCCGGATCACTCCTTTATCAGCAATAAGGTCAACTCCTCGAACTGTTGCCAGGTCAAAGCCTCCGCCCGAAGGTCTAGATAGGGGATGCCCGCGCTTTCGGAAGGAAGAAGTGGTTTCAATGCATTGCGAAGCGTCTTCCGCCGCTGACTGAACCCCTGCTTCACCACCCGCTTGAATGCGGCCTCACTGCACCGGAGGCTTGTATGAGCGTTGCGCTTCATTCGAAGCACGCCCGATTTCACACGAGGCGGTGGATTAAAACAATCTTCATTGACCGTAAACAGGTACTCAATATCGTACCAGGGCTGCAACAACACACTCAGTATTCCATAGTCGCGGTTGCCCGGGGGTGAAGCGATACGCTCTGCCACCTCCTTCTGAAACATACCCACTACCACAGGGATGCGGTCTTTCAGATCGAGTACGCGAAAGAGGATCTGCGTCGATATATTGTAGGGGAAATTGCCGATCAGCCCGAAACTTCCGGCGGGCAGCCTGTCCTCATGCAACTGCAGAAAATCACCTTCAATGAGTCTTGAGCCGAGCTCAGGATAATGCTGCCGCAGGTAAACCACCGACTCTGCATCCAGCTCCACAGCATGGAGTTCGAGGGAAGAATCTTCCGACAGATGCTGAGTCAGCACACCCATGCCGGGTCCGATCTCCAGCACCTTGCAAACGTCTTCGGGAAGCTCCAGGGCGCCGATGATCCGCATAGTAACGGAATCGTCTATGAGAAAATGCTGCCCGAGGCTTTTCTTAGGCCTGACCCCGCCACGGTACTTCATCCCACTACCTCCAGCAAGGTTCGGAAGGCAACAAATTTTCCGCCGAAAGCCCTGGCCGTTTCGGCTTGCAGCGCCGGCGCAAACTCGTCGCGGTACCGCTCGTAAGTGGCCATATCCTTGCAAGTGTATTGAACCGCATACGTAAAACCTCCCTCCTCTTCCGCCAGAACACGACAAAGTCTGAAATCGATGAACATACCCGTACGCATCACATCGGGAATGTGTTTTTCCTTCATCCAGGAAAGCCAGGCTCCGGCCACATCGGTATCGATATTCAGCGTGACGTTGTAGATGATCATGTTGGACATCCCGTTGCTCAATTCAATTTATCACCACGCAATTGTCGAAACCGCTTGCGTGCATCGACGGTATAGAGACTTCCGGGATACTTGGTCAACAGTTCCTCATAAAGCTTCATGGCCCTTTCCTTATCCTGCATCCGGTTCTGGACCAGATCGGCAAGCTGGAACAACGCATCGTCTGCAAGGATATCCTGTCCGAACTTCTCTACGACCTCCTGATACAACAATGCGGCTGCTTCATATCGGCCCTGTGAACGGCGTATTGAGGCCTTTTTAAACAACACCTCATCCGTAAGAGTATGCTCCGGAAACTGCAAGAGCAACGTATCCAGTGCCATTAACGATAGACTATCCTTGTTTTGAAAATCCAGCAAATCAGCGCGGGCATACATCAATAAAGCCTCGGTTGTGGTATCAAGATTCGTATTGTCGGTGATGAGCAAAGCCAGCGATAGCGCATCATTGCTGATGAGCTGGCTGGTGGCAGCCTTCAGCACGTTCAACTGATCCTTGGCCCAATCGAATTCGCCCATGAAGTAAGAAAGCCGTGCGTTGCGGTATTTGGCTTCACGGCCCAATGCATCGTTTTTGAAATCCTTGTCGACTTGTCCGTAAAGCAAGGCGGCATCCCATACCTGTCCATCGAACACGTAGATATCAGCCAACTCCAGTTTGCACTCAGCCTTGAACGGAGGACGGAGATTAGGCAACTCGAGCGTTTCATTGAGGATGGCAATGGCCTCTTCGCTTTTAAACAGGAAGAAGGCCTTGAGATGGGCATAGGAACGAAGCAATGGCGCTGTAGAAGAACTGCGACCCAGTTCGTTCAGCGCGGCCTCGTAATCTGACTCCAATCGCAGCAGATCAGCGGCAGAATAGTTTCCGGAGCCTGTTATCCTTTCGTTGGTCGCATTGATCAACTCCATACGGCCGGTGAGGTAATTCGGAGCATCTTTACCCAGGTCGATTACATACCGGAAACAATTCTCGGCGGTGGTGAAGTCGGTATTACTCAGGCTCGTGCGACCGAGTTCCAAAAGCCGCTCTCCTTCCTCCCCCAAACGTTTGTCAAGACCCTTGGCTTGGAGAAAAGCAGATTCAAAATCCTTCTCTTGCAGAAACAGCCAGTACAAGAGCTCGCTGTAATGAATCACATCCGGCTGTTTCTGGATCTTCCTCAACAAGGCCTGACGGATCAAATCGTTCAGCCCTCCGGTCAAGTCGTTGGCGATCTTGTTTTGCAAGATGGTTTGAACATTGGCCATATAGCCGGGATTGGTTTCGAGCAAGGTGATGTACTCGTTCACCATTTCGGTAAAATTCCCGATGCGACCGTATGCATCAGCCAGCTCGAATGAAAAAGTATAGGTTCCATTCAGAATATTCCGCCCTTGCAGGTAAGCCTGTATACTATACTCGAACATCTGCCTTTTATTGAAAGCATTCGCCAACAAATTGACCTGGTTGATATCGGCTTTCAGGTCTTTGATGAGATCGAGATACAACTTACGTGCTTTATCGGCCTGACCTTGATCAGTAAGCACATCGCCCAGATCCACCCGAATGGATGGATCTTGCGGAATACGCTTCTGCTGTTTACGAATCAGTTTCTCTGCCCGCTCATAGTCCTTGATCTTGATCAGGCAAGTCAGAAAACCCTGATAGACTGAAAGGTCCTGATCATACGCTTTCTCGAAATAAACTACCGCCTTATCGCACTCGCCTGTGCTTGCATACTGGTTGGCCAGCTCGGTATTCGTCTGACCGGGCTGCGCCTGGGCAGCCCTTATGCAAACGACCAAAAACAGCACAAGGACAAGGAAACGATTCATTGGATGTGGGTAAATCCGGTATAGGGCACAAGCGCCGGTGGGATACGAATACCTTGAGGCGTCTGATTGTTTTCCAGCATGGCCGCCACAATACGTGGTAACGCCAATGCAGAACCGTTTAGTGTGTGGGCCAGGATGGGCTTTCCGTTTCCTTCACGGTAGCGGAGCTTCAACCGATTCGCCTGGAAAGATTCAAAATTCGACACAGAACTCACCTCCAGCCAACGCTGCTGCGCTGCGCTCCATACTTCCATATCATACGTCAAAGCGGAAGCGAAACTCATGTCACCTCCGCAAAGCTTCAACGTTCGAAACGGGAGCTCCAGCATTTTAAGAAGTCCGGCCACGTATTCGCGCATCTCTTCCAGAATGGCATAGCTCTTATCGGGATGAGCAATCTGTACGATTTCTACCTTGTCGAATTGGTGGAGTCGATTGAGTCCACGTACATGCGCACCGTATGAACCTGCTTCGCGGCGGAAACAGGGTGTATAGGCAGTACACCTGATGGGAAGCTGATCGGCACTGACGATGCTGTCGCGGAAAATATTCGTCACCGGGACTTCGGCGGTGGGAATGAGGTAAAGATCATCGACGGTCACATGGTACATCTGCCCTTCCTTGTCCGGCAACTGCCCGGTTCCAAAACCGGAATCGGCATTGATCAGAATGGGAGGTTGCACTTCCTGATAACCGGCATCCGCCGCCCGGT
>JAULUX010000092.1:0-5125 GCA_032111385.1 Bacteroidia bacterium | reverse complement strand
GTACAAGGTGAAATTCAAGGTAACGGTGTAGGGTGAGTTCGGGCTTGCGGGAATGAACACCGTGGTGTCGGCATAGGTGTTGCCCTGGCCGTCGATGATCTCGATGGTTCGGTTTCCGGCAGAACCGGAATAGACTTCGACGGTCTGAAGTAACACCGGAGACAAAACATCGAAATACAGACCACGGATATCATTGGCCGTGAAAAGACTTCCGGCGCCGATGCTGGTGCCTGCCTCTCCAACGATATCAGCAGTGCCGGCAGGAAGCTCTTCATCCACATAGAAATCCGTAGTGCCGTTGACGCTAGTGGTTATTGTGGAGCCCGTGCCGATCAGGTTGCCACCTCCGGGAGCATCCCACCAGCGCAAAGTACCGGTTCCTGAACCCGAGGCAGTCAGACTGACCGATCCGGAGGTGCAGAATTGAGCACCCGTGGTTTGTGGAGCCGGTTGGGTGCTCTGCGAGATCTGGATGTAGTTGGTGTTGGTTGTACTGTCCGTACCGTTGACATTTGTGGTCACCAGTGTGACCGGATAGTTTCCGGGGGTGTTGTAGTACACAACCGGGTTCTGTGCAGTGGAAGTGGTTGGGTTGCCTCCCGGGAATTGCCATGACCAACCGCTGGGTTGTCCGGCCGAGTAATCCGTGAATTGAATGGCGGCTCCGGGGCAGGTGATGGACTGACTGGCACCGAATGCGGATACGGGAGGATAGGATCCCGGCAGGTACAAGTCCGATTCCCAAATGCCACGTCCGTAAGTGGATGCGCGGATTTTCGATGTCGCGTAGTGGATGTGAAGCTGTGTGACGATCACGTTCGGTAAGCCGTTGTTGAAAGGTTGCCACACGTTGAGGCTGGCATCCTTGAAGAATGCGCCGATGTCGGTGCCGATGTACACGGCATCGTTGGAGTTGTCAAAGTGTACAATGCAGTTCACCGGGACATTGGGTACCGATCCTGAAAGATTGGTCCACGTTGCACCCCGGTCGTTGGAGTGGAAAACTTTGTTGGAGTTGTTGAATCCGGAGTAAGTGATCCAAACCTTATTGGGGTCGGTGTTGCTGCAGGCGATTCCGGAGATGGTTCCCGGAGGGACGTTGGTCACTGAGGTCCAGCTTGTACCACCGTTGGTGGTGAGAATGAGTTCTCCGGCTCGTGAAACCCAGATCACCTGATTGTCAGCAGGTGAAACAGTAAATGTATTCACGGTCGATGTTCCGCTGAAGTTACTGATGGATGTCCAGGCCTGGCCACCGTTGGTGCTCTTCCACATGTTGACGAATCCTGCGTACAATGTGGCTGCATCTACAGGATCCTGGCTCCACGCAGTGACCCATGGTCCTGTTTCGCTGATGCCGTTGGTGGCGTCAGTCCAGGAGTTGCCTCCGTTCGTAGAGCGGTTCAGGTCGCCGTAGTACAAAGAGCCCCACATGTTCTGGTCGTTGGTGCGGTCGATGAAGCAGAGCATGCCGTCGCCACCGATCACTCTTTGCCAGATGCCGTCGTAAAGGTTGGTGCCGTTGTCCTGCCAGCCCTGGATCAACAGATCGGGATCGGTAGACGATTGTCCGAAGCCATACATCTGTGCGATTTGTAGTCCGTTGCTCAGATCAGACCATACTCCGTTGGAGTTTTTAAAGAGACCGCCGTCGCATCCTGCGAAGTAAGTGGTGGAGTTGAGGTATTGCAGGTCGTGGATGTCGGCATGCACATAGGGTGCACCGCTTCCGGTCCAGTGTCCGTTCAGGCTGAATGTCGCTCCGCCGTTACCCGATTTCCAGATGTTCACACCACCGGTGATCACTTCGTCGCGGTTGGTGGGGGATACGGCGATGGTCAGATCATACCATCCCTGTCCGCCCGTATCTCCGCCTGAGGAATTCCAACCAAGGATGTTGGCGGGAGCGGATGTCGTCACCTTGGAGAAAGTGCCACCGCTGTTCGTGCTGCGGTAAATGCCTTCGAATCCGTAGTCGGAGGCGGCTTTTGCTGCGAGAACATACACGTAGTTGGGATCGGCCGCTGTAACGGCAACGGACATCCGACTCAGTGCAGATGCGTTTGCGAATCCGCTGGTAATTTTGGTCCAGGCCTGGCCGTTATTGGTGGAGCGATAGAACTCCGTTCCGCAGGTGTAGACAGTGTTGGGATCTCCGGGTTTGAATTCCATGTCCTTGAATCCACCGGCAAGTACCAGCGAAAAGGTGACGCCGGCATCCGTACTGCGGTAAATGCCCGCACTGCTGGCGACCAGCAGGGTGGAGGTGTTGCTCGGGTCGATCAGGATACGGGAGATCTGCCGGGTATTGGCCATGTAAAAGGATAGTCCGGTGGGACTCCATGTCGTACCGCCGTCCGTTGACTTGAGAATGCCGATCGTATAAGTGTCTCCTCCGTCACCGTCGCCGGTGGCCAGGTACATCACGTTCACGTTTGTGGGGTCGATGGCGAGGTCTGTACAGCCGATGACCTGGGCGAGTTTATCGGTGTTGGTGCTCCAGGTCTGGCCTCCATCGGTAGTTTTCCATAATCCTCCGGCGGGTGATCCCACATAGATGGTGTTGGGGTTTCCGGGCTCGAAGCGGACAAAATTCAAACGTCCCGCTCCTCCGTCGATGGGAATGGTGCTCGTGGGTCCGATGAGAGACCAATTGCCGGCCGAAGCCGTTCCCATCTGCCCGTAATAGCGCGCGCTTTCACGCCAGGTCAGCGATGGGTCGAAGCGCGAACCGTCCAAACCTACGCGGGGGCTCATGAACCACTCCCAGCGCTTGTATTGCGCAAAGCCCGGCACTTCGATCTCCTCCTGGTGCACGCCTTCTCCGGCCCGCTTGGAGGCCTTTCTACGGGCACGTTCCACCTGGCGGTCTTTCTTGACATAATACTTGTTGAAGGCCTTCTGAACTTCAAAGAAATTCACATCCGGATTTTCCATCATCTCCACCCAGTTTTGGGAGAAGGATGTTCCGCTAAATAAGATACCAAGTGCCAGTACGATGGCCGGTAATAGACGTTTGTTCATGAATTGGTGTTGGGAAGGTGAATGCGTAATCAAATGTAGTCAGTCCATTCTGTATTATCAAAACCATAGACGCACATAATTGACAAGACCTGATATGACTCTGTATAGGGTGGTGAGGGGGCGTTGCGTTCATTGCAACCCGCTGCTCCCGAGACTTCGGGACATTGCGTTTAAATCACGACCAATCATTGGGTGGAGAATCTCATCCTTTCGACTTCCTTCTCCTCAATTCGGTCGTCAGCAGCGAGAGCTCCCTGCCGGTTTGTCCGGCGATGGACGTGTTCTCCTGTGCGCGTCGAATAAGGTAAGGCATCACCGCTTCGACCGGTCCATAAGGCACATACTTCGCCACCCGGTAGCCGGCCTTCGACAAATTGAAACTGATGTGGTCGCTCATTCCCAGCAGCTGGGAAAAATAAATGCGTTCGTCGCCGGGATTGATGTCGTTGCCTGCCATCAATTCGGTGAGCAATAAACTACTTTTTTCACTGTGGGTGCCGGCGCAGATGGCGATACGGTCGATGTGATCAATGCAAAATCGTAGAGCCGCGTCGTAGTCCTTATCGCAGGCTTCCTTGTTGGGTTGGATAGGGGAGGGATATCCCATTTCGGCTGCACGTGCCCGTTCCTTTTCCATGTAGGCTCCGCGGACGAGCTTCAGTCCCAGATTATATCCTTTTTCTTCAGCATGCCGGTAAGTCTCTTTCAGGTAAGCCAGTCGGTCGTGGCGGTACATCTGTAGCGTGTTATAGACTACGAAATCCTGTCGGTTGAAACGCTCCATCATGTCGGTGGCCAGTGCGTCGATGGCATCCTGTATCCACGTCTCCTCCGCATCGATGAAAACGCGGACACCGAGGCGATGGGCGGTTTCGCAGATCTGCAGCACCCTGTCCTTGATCCGGCTGAATTCAGAAGCTTCTTCGGAACTGAGTGCGACTCCGCTGCTCACTTTTTCCAGCAATGCAAAGCGGGCAAGACCGGTCACCTTGAAAACGCTGAAAGGGATGTTCGGATCATTGGCTGCGCGTTCTACCGTGGCGATGATCTCTTTGCAGCTGTGGTCGAATTCGATTTCCGATTCCTTGCCTTCCACCGAGTAGTCGAGGATGGATCCTACACCAAGTTCCCCCAGCCGGCGGATGGTATTGGCACAATCGTGAATGTCTTCCCCTCCGCAGAAATGGCGGAAGATGGTGGCCTTGATGAGGCCTTTCACCGGCAGATGGTACCGAAGTGAAAGTTCGGCAATTGAGCTGCCGAATTTGACAAGCCCCGGGTAGCTGATGGCCTTGAAAAGCCAGTAAGCCCGGTTGATTTCGTGACGGCTTCGGTAGGAGAAGGCATTCTCCGTATTCTCGAATGATACCTTGGGAGGGGCGGTCATAAGCACGGCCAAAGATAGCAAGTTCAAGTCGTCGAATAGGTCCGGCAGGCGGCCGACTGCATTGCTTACTTTTGTCTGTATAGATTTTGTCGGTCTTACTGCGAATTACGAATTGAAAAAGCCATCCGTGCACCTGTCCCAGTCCGGTTTCCCTGTATTCAGCGGGGAGGATGCCCTTTTCGCATTCAGCGGTTGGCTGTCCGTTTCCGGGTTCAACCGCGGACTCCTCCTCTGTGATCCCTTCACCTACGAGCATTGCTTGCCTCTTCTGCGCTCTGCTGTTCCCGAAGTGTCGGCCTGGCCGGTGTTGACGGTGCATGCGGGCGAGGAGGCGAAGACGATGACAGAGGCCACACACTTGTGGAATCGCCTGACCGAACTGAACATCACCCGGAAGGACTTGCTACTGAACCTTGGGGGGGGAGCCCTCACCGATCTCGGGGGCTTTGTCGCTTCGCTCTACTTGCGGGGAATCCCGTTCGTGCACATTCCGACGACCCTGCTGGGGATGGTCGATGCTGCGCTGGGAGGCAAATCCGCGGTCGATCTGGGTCCGGTCAAGAACCGGATCGGCACCATCGTTTTCCCGCAGTGCACGGTGTGTGATCCGGTTTTTCTGAAAACTTTGCCCGAAGAGTCCTGGCTCGACGGATTGGCAGAGGCCGTGAAACATGCCATCATCGGTGATGAAGGTTTGTTTCGACTTTTTGCGGA
>JAULUX010000091.1:4555-6322 GCA_032111385.1 Bacteroidia bacterium | reverse complement strand
AGGAGTAGGCAAGCGCAGCATTAGAAACTGAATCTCCTGAGGCCATGCCTTTCAGAAAATCCACATATGCCCAACCCACTACCACGGCCAGCCAGCCCGAGTATTCACGACGGAACACGCTTCGAAGTGAAAACGGCACAAAAGGTGAGCGAAAATTGGTCAAACGCGGAATGAAAGCCGGTGTTGTCGCTGCCCATTCCCGGTAGGTATTTCCAAACTTATTGAGCAGGAAAGCCTCCTCTGCCATCATGATCCTTTCGTAATACAGCCAGTACATCAATGTGACAACGGCGACGAATGATGCATTGCCCGTATAGACGACAATCCCGATCCACATCAGGTAATTGCCCAGGTATAGAGGATGCCTCAAGAGTGAGTAGATGCCGGAAGTATTGAGCGACTCTGCCACCTGTTGCTGGGTATTGCGCCCGGAGGTCCCTCGCGGCGTGGTGCCGATCGTATATGCCCTTACGACCGCCCCGCTCAGGCTAAGCACCAATGACAATGGTAAAATCCAATCGGGTCGTAGGGAGGCTCTGCTCGCATACACTGCGGGAATCGCCATAAGAAAAAGCACTACCGGAATCTGACCACGGTAACGGAAGAGCCAGTTGCCCTGCCGCTCCATTTCCTGAACCAATGCCATGGATGTGTTTTATTCAAATGTAATGAAATTGTAAAGAGAGGAAAAACAGAAGCCGCCTTTGTCTGGGACGGCTTCATTGTATCATGCAAAACGATTCGATCAGACTGTCATGATCTCTTTCTCCTTCGCCTCGAGGTGTTTGTCCACTTTGGCGATGAAATCGTCAGTGATCTTCTGTGTTTTTGCTTCAGCATCCTTGGCCAGGTCTTCAGGAAGACCGGACTTTTGCGCTTTCTTTACCGATTCATTGGCATCCCTACGCAAGTTGCGGATACCCACTTTGGCATGCTCACCTTCAGCTTTTGCGCGCTTTACCAGGTCACGACGACGCTCTTCACTCAAGGGGGGCACGTTTATGCGCACTACTAACCCGTCGTTGGCAGGGGTCATTCCGAGGTTGGCATCGATAATGGCCTTCTCAATATTCCGGATCAGGCTCTTCTCCCAGGGCTGAATGATGATTGTACGAGCCTCCGGTGTATTGACGCTGGCCACCTGGTTTAAAGGGGTCATTGCACCGTAATAGTCCACCATCAAGCCATCGAGCATAGCAGGTGAGGCTTTACCTGCGCGAATTTTCGCCAATTCACTCTCGAGGTGAGAAATGGCTTTTTGCATGTGATCCTGCATGTGGTCGAGGATCGGCTTTACATCGGTCATGGTATTGGGATTTCGATGATATTGAGTTCTGTTGATCAGAGGGTCACCAGCGTGCCGACTTCCTCTCCATGGACCACCCTGCCAAGATTTCCTGCTTTGTTCATGTCGAAGACGATAATGGGCAGTTTGTTTTCCTGACAAAGGGTGAAGGCGGTCATGTCCATCACCTGCAGGTTGCGCTCATACGCTTCGAGGAAAGTGAGGGAGCTGTAACGGGTTGCTGATTTATCCTTCTCAGGATCGGCCGTGTAGATACCATCCACACGCGTCCCTTTCAGGATGACATCGGCTTCGATCTCGATTGCACGCAACGAGGCTGCCGTATCGGTGGTGAAGTAAGGATTACCGGTTCCTCCGCCGAAGATGACCACACGGCCTTTCTCGAGGTGCCGCACTGCGCGGCGGCGGATGAACGGTTCACAGATCGCTTCCATCTTGATGGCCGACTGGAGCCGTGTGGA
>JAULUX010000091.1:0-4545 GCA_032111385.1 Bacteroidia bacterium | reverse complement strand
GGCCTTCCAGCGCACTTTGCAGAGCCATGCTGTTGATCACGGTGGCGAGCATCCCCATGTAATCGCCCTGAACACGATCCATTCCTCCTTCGGCAGCCTGCAGTCCACGGAAGATATTTCCTCCACCGATGACGATGGCTACCTGGACACCCTGATCGACGATGTTCCGAATCTCGGTAGCGTATTGACTGATTCGCAGGTTATCGATGCCGAACTGCTTCTCACCCATCAGGGCTTCGCCCGATAATTTCAAAAGAATGCGTTTGTACTTCATTTCAAGAGGCAAAGTAAGCCATTTTTCCCGAATGGGGCCGCTCGCCATCGCCCTTACCGGGCCGGAAGATTCTAAGCGGATTCCAAACCACTCTGAAAAAGTAATTGCACCGACACAGCAGGAGAAAAAGAACGGGCCGATGTAGTACACACCGGCCCGTTTGAATGATTTCTGGTAGAGGATCAACCCAGCTGAACACGACGGAAAACCGTCACAGTCAACCCTTTCTCCACTCCGTCGAGGTACTGACGCACCGACTTCTTCTCTTCTTTGATGAAAGCCTGGTTAAGGAGGGTGCTCTCCTGATAGAACTTGTTGAGTTTGCCTTGAGCGATCTTCTCCACCATCTCTTCGGGCTTGCCTTCAGCGCGGATCTGCTCCTTGGCAATTTCCAACTCACGCTCGATGACGCTGCTGTCCACATCGTCTTTATCGATGGCTACAGGATTCATCGCAGCGATCTGCATGGCGATGTCCCTGGCAGCAGTCTTATCTGCTGAAGCAGAAGAAAGACCGACCATGGCAGCCAAACGGTTGCCCGGGTGGTTATAAACGATCACGCATGGGGCTGTCACCTTGGAATATGTACTGAGCTCGATCTTCTCGCCGATCTTACCGATCATATCGAACAGCTTATCGTTGATCGTGGTACCGTCGAGTGTCAGGTTCTTGAGTGCGTCCAGATCGGAAGGATCGTTATTCATGGCCGTATCAAGGATCCCTTCGGCGAAATTGATGAAGTCCTGGTTCTTGGCGACGAAATCGGTCTCGCAGCTCAGGGAGATCAAATAACCGGCAGTATGGTCGGCATTGGCTTTGGCGATGATATACCCCTCTTTCGCCTCACGGTCGGCACGGTTGGCAGCCACCTTCTGGCCTTTTTTACGAAGGTAATCGACCGCCTTGTCGAAGTCACCTCCGGATTCGGCGAGCGCTTTTTTACAATCCATCATGCCGGCACCGGTCATGTTCCGGAGCTTATTCACATCGGCAGCGGTAATGGTCACTGTAGTTGACATCGTTTACGATTTTTTATATTTCAATTTTAGGTTGATGGCCATGACTGCGGCCTTCTAATGAAAGCGGGATGCCTTTGGGACATCCCGCATAACTTTCGTTATTTCCGGGGACCAGACTTGCGAGGTCTTCCGCCTTTCGGTGCAGAATCACCTCCGGCTTCTCCTCCTTCTTCTGATTCGGAGACTGCAACTTCTGCAGCTTCCTCTTCGTTAGCAGCTTCACGTTCGCGCTCCTGTTCCTTGTCCACCTTGCGCTCGGACAGACCGTCTTCGATGGCACGAACCATGACGCTCATGATCAGTTCGACTGACTTACTTGCATCGTCATTGGCCGGAATCGGGAAGTCGATGATGCTGGGATCGCTGTTGGTATCGTTGATGGCGATGGTCGGGATGCCAAGCTTGATAGCCTCATCTACCGCGATGTGCTCCTTCACCGTGTCCACGATGAAAAGAGCGGCAGGTAGACGATTCAGGTCGGCGATGGAACCGAGGAGTTTTTCCATTTTGGATTTCTGACGACCCATCATCAGACGCTCTTTCTTCGACATGTTATCGGCAGTGCCGTCGCTGAGCATCTTGTCAAGGGTAGTCATTTTCTTCACCGATTTACGCTGCGTAGCGAAATTGGTGAGCATACCACCGGGCCAGCGCTCGGTGATGTAGGGCATGTTGACCGACTTGGCCGAGTTGGCAACGATCTCCTTCGCTTGTTTCTTGGTAGCGACGAACAGGATCTTCTTTCCTGATTTGGCGATCTGCTTAACGGCTGCTGCTGCTTCTTCGAGCTTGGCTGCGGTCTTGTTGAGGTCGATGATGTGAATGCCGTTGCGCTCCATGAAGATGTATGCTGCCATCTTCGGGTTCCACTTGCGCTTGAGGTGACCGAAATGGACACCGGCATTGAGTAATTCTTCTTGCGTTACGTTGATCATTACGCTGTATGTATAGAGGGTGGAGTGGATTAACGTTTACTGAACTGGAAGCGACGACGGGCTTTACGCTGACCGAACTTCTTACGCTCCACCATACGTGGGTCGCGGGTCAAAAGGCCGTTGGATTTGAGAACCGGACGGTACTCGGCGTTGATCTTGCACAAAGCCCTGGCGAGAGCCATACGGACGGCTTCCGCCTGACCGTTGTAACCGCCGCCAAACACATTTACATTCACATCGTATTGGTCTTTCGTGTTCGAAAGAACAAAGGCCTGCTGGACAAGATTCTGAAGCGGCAGGGTAGGGAAGTAAATGGTGTAGTCCTTGTTGTTCACCTTGATGGTGCCGTTACCGGGCTGGACATAGACCCTTGCAACTGCGGTCTTACGACGACCGATGGTATGTGTGATTTCCATGTGTTATGATCAATACTTGAGGGTCACGGATTTGGGTTGCTGTGCAGCATGCGGATGCTCGGCACCGGCATAAATGTGAAGATTCCCTTTGATGGCGTTGCCGAGGCGGTTCTTGGGAAGCATGCCGTAGATGGCCTTTTCCACCACTGCGGTCGGCTTCAGGCGGATGAGCTTGGCAGGGGTCACGAAACGCTGCCCACCCGGATAACCAGTGTGCGAAACATACTCGCGCTCGGTCCATTTGCGACCGGTAAGACGAATCTTGTCGGCATTGATGATGATCACATTGTCACCGCAATCGGCATGCGGGGTAAAATTGGGCTTGTTCTTGCCACGAAGCATCATTGCTGCCTGGGAGGCGAAACGTCCCAATACCTGATCCTTGGCATCCAGAACCACCCACTCTTTGGTGACGGTTTTGGAATTGGCCGATATGGTCTTGTAACTTAAGGTATCCACAGTGTTCGGATTTTGATTTGTTTTTTCGAATGGGAGGGCAAAATTAGTTTAAGTTCTTCGATTAAGCAATAGGGTCGAATAATTTTATTTAATCTGTATTGAGCTGAAATACAATGAATTAAACTCAATTTTTTCATTCTATTTTTGGGAATATTCCAATATTTGGAAAAACAAGCGGTTTCAAAGCACTTTTCTCAACGAATTTGCAGAATCGACTTGTCAACCCGTAAAATCCAGTGGAGTCCGAATGCTAACAGAAAAGTCCAGCAGAACAGGACTGTAAGGAATGCTCAGGAACCCGTTGACGGTTCGCAGCATCAAATCGTTTTCACTCCCAACCCGATCACTGACAATCCCAGGCGGTGAAACGTGAGCTGATCAAGGATCCGGGCGATGGGTACAAGCTTGTCATACGCTTTCATCTGTCCGTGACCGATTTCATTCTCTCTGAAAAGCAACCCTCCCGTGATCCATGCGGGGATCCCCAGGGCATTGAACATCCAGGTGCGCTCAACAACCAACCCCGACCGTTCCATCAGTCCACGGAGGGAGTTTCGGTTGTACCTGCGGAAATGTGCCAAACCACTGTCGATCTTATTGTAAAGCATTTGATGGGCCGGAACGAGGATAAGCACTTTGCCACCTGGTTTGACAAGGTGCATCAGGTTCTTTAAAGCAAGCGTATCATCGTCAATGTGTTCGATCACATTGAGTGCAAAAGCGCTGTCGAATGACTGACTAAGATGAGCGAACGTCTCTTCGAAATTCGGATCGACCAAGTCCATGTGAACGGCAGTCTTGTCCGGCCAGCTGCTCTGCAAACGCGACAGGTATGCTGAACGGATCTCGCTCATGGTGATATCCTGTCCGTCGCGAATGAAGCAGGAGGAGAGATTTCCGATTCCACTTCCGACCTCCAGTATGCGACCACTCAGGAATGGCGAGACTTCACGGTACATCCATTCATTGAATTGCCTGGCTTCGCTGATGGCCTCCAGTGTATGGAGACCTTCCAGGTCTTCTTCTTTGAATTGAAAATCCACCATGTCGTTTCCGGAGATCACCTGCTAAAGAGGTTGTATTTAATAACACAATATATCGCACGGAATCCGTCCTTCCAGTTGATCTTTTTCCCTTCGGCATAGGTGCGTCCGTAATAGGAGATGCCCACTTCGTAGATTCGAATACCCGGAATCCGGGCCATTTTGGCCGTTACCTCCGGCTCGAACCCGAAACGGTTTTCTTTCAAATGCAATGGTTTGATCACCTCCCGCCTGAACAACTTGTAACAAGTCTCCATATCCGTCAGATTGAGGTTGGTGAACATGTTTGACAGGAAGGTCAGGAAACGATTGCCGATGGTGTGCCAGAAGAAGAGGATACGGTGCGGTCTGCCGCCGATGAATCTGGAACCGTAAACCACGTCGGCGAACCCATCGAGG